>NZ_JBUDHV010000010.1:0-214752 GCF_054956795.1 Streptomyces sp. SYSU D01066-1
ACCGCCGGCGGCCCGCGCATCCCTCCCGGCAGACCGGGCCCCGGCAGCCCCGCGGCGGCCCCCGCGGGCGGCCCGCAACAGCCGGCCGCGACGTGCCGGGACGGCGGGCCACGGCGGGCGGCGACCGCCGGCGCCGAGGAGCCGCGAGCCCCGCCGTACGCGACCGGCCCCCGGAAGGCGGGCCTTCCGGGGGCCGGTCACACGGACCGCGGGAGCGCGGTCACGCGGGTCGCTCAGGCACCGCTCCAGCGGAGCATGTCCTCGCGCTCGACGTACTTGACGCGCTCGCGGCCCTGCGGCTCGCCCTGCGCCTTCTCCGCCGCGTCCAGCTTGTACCAGCCCTCCCAGGTGGTGAACCGGACGTCGCGCTCGGCCAGGAAGGCGTCGACGGCCTCCGGAGCGGGCGCGGAGGGCGTGTGCAGCCGCTCGTTGGCGAAGTCGTCCAGCAGGCTGGCCACCGTCTCGTTGGCGTCGCCCTTGGTGTGGCCGATCAGACCGATCGGGCCGCGCCGGATCCAGCCGGTGACGTACGTCGACTTCAGGTGCTCGCCGGACTCCTCGATGACCCGCCCGGCCTTGTCCGGCACCGTGCCGGATTCGAGGTCCCAGGGCAGCTTGGGCAGCCTGTCGGACAGGTAGCCCACCGCGCGGTAGACGGCCTGGACGTCCCAGTCGGTGAACTTGCCGGTGCCCTTGACGTTGCCGGTGCCGTCCAGCTCGGTGCGCTCGGTGCGCAGGCCGACGACCTTGCCGTCCTCACCGAGGATCTCGGCGGGCGACTCGAAGAAGTGCAGGAACAGCTTGTGCGGCCGGTCGCCGACGTCGCGGATCGCCCAGTTCTCCAGGGTCTTGGCGACCATGTCGGCCTGCTTGTTGCCGCGCCGGGTGGCGATCGAGCCGTCGTCGTAGTCGATGTCCTCGGGGTCGACGATGACCTCGATGTTGGGGGAGTGGTCCAGCTCCCGCAGCTCCATCGGGCTGAACTTCGCCTGCGCCGGGCCGCGGCGGCCGAAGACGTGGACCTCCAGCGCCTTGTTGGCCTTCAGGCCCTCGTAGACGTTGGGCGGTATCTCGGTGGGCAGCAGCTCGTCCGCGGTCTTGGCGAGGACGCGCGCGATGTCCAGGGCGACGTTGCCGACGCCGAGGACGGCGACCTTCTCGGCCTGAAGCGGCCAGGTGCGCGGGAAGTCCGGGTTGCCGTCGTACCAGGCGACGAACTCGGCGGCGCCGTAGGAACCGTCCAGCTCGACGCCGGGGATCGCCAGGTCGCGGTCGGCCGTCGCGCCCGTGGCGAAGATCACACCGTCGTAGAAGGTGCGCAGGTCGTCCAGGCTGATGTCGGTCGGGTAGTCCACGTTTCCGAAGAGGCGGATCTGCGGCTTGTCCAGCACCTGGTGCAGGGCCGTGATGATGCCCTTGATCCGCGGGTGGTCGGGAGCGACGCCGTAGCGGATGAGCCCGAACGGGGCGGGCATGCGCTCGAAGATGTCGATGGACACGCCGGGCTCGGCGGCCACTTCGGACTTGAGCAGGGCGTCGGCGGCGTAGATTCCGGCGGGACCGGATCCGACGATGGCTACCCGCAGAGGGCGGGGCATGTGCGGTTTCCCTTCGAGCGGTGACAGATCGACTCGACGGGAAGCCTAAGCTAAGGGGACCCTAAGTCGGTACACGGGTCCGGTCTATGGGCCCATAAGGCCCGCTTATGAGTCCCCTACGGGTTGTTTGGACCGTCCCGGTTCGGTGACCGGTGACGCAGACACCAAGGCGGACACCGGACCGGTGGAGGGAGCCCCCGTGAACGATCCGAACCGCTGGCGGGCGTTGTGGGCCACCCTGGCCGCCGGGTTCATGACCCTGCTGGACGTCACGATCGTCGCCGTGGCCCTGCCGTCCATGCAGCGGGAGCTGGACGCCTCCGCCGCGTCCGTGCAGTGGGTGGTCTCCGGGTACGCGCTGGCGTTCGCCCTGACCCTGGTGACCGCCGGACGGCTGGGCGACGCCTTCGGCCGGCGGCGGGTCTTCCTGATCGCCCTGGCCGCCTTCGTGGTGTGCAGCGCCGCGGCCGGCGCGGCGCCCACGGTCACCCTGCTCGTCGTCGCCCGGCTCGCCCAGGGCGTGGCCGCCGGCAGCCTGGCCCCGCAGAACACCGCCCTGATCCAGCAGATGTTCCGGGGTGCCGAGCGCGGCCGGGCCTTCGGGCTCTTCGGCGCCACCGTGGGCGTCTCCAGCGCCGTCGGACCGGTGGTGGGGGGCCTGATCCTCGCCCTCGCCGACGGCCCCGACGGCTGGCGCTGGATCTTCTACGTCAACGTGCCGGTCGGGCTGGTCGCCCTGCTGCTCGGCCGGCGGCTGCTGCCCCGGGTGGCCCCCGGGCGCCGGGGCCGCCTCGACCCGGTGGGGGTGGCGCTGCTGGGCGTCGGCATCCTCGCGGTGATGCTGCCGCTGGTGCTGGCGGAGGCCGGCGGGCTGAGCAGCCTGTGGTGGCTGTTCCCGGTGGGGCTGGGGATCCTCGTGGGCTTCGTGGGGTGGGAGCGCCGGGTCGCGGCCCGGGACGGCGACCCGCTGCTGGACCCCCGGCTGTTCACGGCGACCCGCGGCTACGCCACCGGCGCGAGCCTGGCCGCCCTGTACTTCGTCGGCTTCAGCGGCGTCTGGCTGGTCTTCGCGCTGTTCTTCCAGAACGGGCTGGGCTACTCACCGCTCGGCTCGGGGCTGGCGGTGACGCCGTTCGCCGCCGGCTCCGCGGGGGCCGCGGCCGTGGCGGGCCGCCTGGTGGGCCGGTTCGGACGGCTGCTGACCGTCTGCGGGCTGGTCGCCGTCATGGCCGGGCTGGGCGGCACGGCGCTGGTGCTGTGGCGGGCGCCCGCGGACCTCGCCGCCTTCGTCGCCGCTCCGCTGCTGTTCCTCGGCGGCCTCGGCAGCGGCTGCGTCATCTCCCCGAACGTCACCATGACGCTGCGCGACGTCCCGGTCCGCATGGCCGGCGCCGCCGGCGGCGCCCTGCAGACCGGGCAGCGGCTCGGCGGAGCCGTGGGCACCGCCGCGCTGCCGGGCCTGTTCTACCTGGTGCTGACCAGCACCCACGACGACTACCGCGACGCCGTGGCGCTGTCCGTCGGCAGCGGCGTCGCCTTCATGCTGTGCGCGCTGGCCGTCGCGGTCGCCGACTGGCGCCGCGACCGGGCCGGCCGGGACCGGCGCGGTCCGGCAAAGGTGTCCCAGGGCCACACCCACGCGACCCGGGGCTGATCCGGCCGGCCCGGCCGGACCCGGGCTCAGTGGCGCTTCCCGAGCCGGCGCAGCAGCCCCTGGGCCTGCGCCCGGCGGCGCGGGTCAGCGGCGGCCCGGCGCAGCTGTTCCGCGGTCCGCTGTCCCTGCGGACTGCGCGCGTAGCGCTTGATCCTCTCCAGCAGTGCGGCCATCACGTTCCTCCTGTGGTCGTCCTGGCGGGCGGGATGCCCGCGCAGACACCGCCTACCCGTACCGGCCCCGCTCTCACCCGGCGGCCCGCCGGGGTTTCCCGGCCGGCAAGCGGGAAACCCGGAGGGTCCCCGGACGATCCACGACCGCAGAGACCGCAGAGGTGAGGCAGACCGTGGCAGGTACCGAGAAGTCCAAGGCCAAGACGGAGCAGACCAAGGGCAAGGTCAAGGAGGCGGCCGGCCGCGCCGTCGGCGACGAGAGGCTGGCGGCCGAGGGCCGTGCCGACCGGAAGAAGGGCGACGCCCGCCAGGCCAAGGAGAAGGCGAAGGACGCCTTCCGCCACTGACGCGCCGCACGCGCCCCGCACCGCGCGCGGGGCCGCGCATTCGCTCCATACGGGTGCGCCCGGCGCGACGGCGACCGGACCCCGGGGCCCGCACGGGCACCGGGGTCCTCCCGTCCCCGGCCCGTTCCCCGCGTTCCCCGGAGGTCAGGGCGCCGGCTGTTCCGCCCAGATGACCTTGCCGGAGGGGGTGTAGCGGGTGCCCCAGCGTTCGGCGAGCTGGGCGACGAGGAACAGTCCGCGTCCGCCCTCGTCGGTCATGGCCGCGTACCGCAGGTGCGGTGCGGTGCTGGTGCCGTCGGACACCTCGCAGATCAGGCCGCGGTCGTACAGCACCCGGACGTGGATCGGCTCCGCCCCGTGCCGGATCGCGTTGGTCACCAGTTCGCTGAGGATCAGCTCGGTGGTGAACACCAGCTCCTGCAGCCCCCACTCGGACAGCCGCCGTGTCACCCGGGCGCGCAGCTCGCCGACGGCGGCCGGGTCGGCCGGCACCGGCCACTCGGCGACCCGGTCGGCGCCGAGCACCCGGGTGCGGGCGACGAGCAGGGCGATGTCGTCGCCCGGCCGCTCCGGCAGCCGGGCGTCGAGCACGGCCCGGCAGGTCTCCTCGGGCGACGGCCCGGCCGCCGCCAGGGCGCCCCGCAGCTCGTCCAGCCCGGCGTCGATGTCCTGCTCCCGGTCCTCGATGAGCCCGTCGGTGTAGAGAACCAGCCGGCTGCCCTCGGCCGGCCGCAGCTCCGTCGCCTCGAAGGGCAGCCCGCCCAGCCCGAGCGGCGGACCCGCCGGTACGTCCACGATCTCGACCCGTCCGTCGGGGCCGACCAGGGCCGGCGGCGGATGGCCGGCCCGGGCGACCGTACAGCCGCGCGAGACCGGGTCGTAGATCGCGTACAGGCAGGTCGCGCCGGTGACCGGGGCGCTGTCTCCCACCGCCTCCTCGTCCTGGTCGATGCGGGCGACCAGTTCGTCCAGCAGGGCGAGCAGCTCGTCGGGCGCCAGGTCCAGCGCGGAGAAGTTGTGCACCGCGGTCCGCAGCCGCCCCATCGTCGCCGCGGCGTGCAGTCCGTGGCCGACGACGTCCCCCACCACCAGGGCGACCCGCGCCCCGGACAGCGGCAGGACGTCGAACCAGTCGCCGCCCACGCCGGCCTGCGCGGGCAGGTACCGGTAGGCGATCTCCAGGGCGTTCTGCTCGGGCAGCGTGCGGGGCAGCAGGCTGCGCTGCAGGGTCACCGCCATGCTGTGCTCGCGGGTGTAGCGGCGGGCGTTGTCGATGGCGACCGCGGCCCGCGCCACCAGCTCCTCGGCGAGCGCGAGGTCGTCCGCGTCGAACGGCTCCGGCCTCCCGGCCCGCCAGAAGGTGACCACCCCGAGCGTCAGGGCGCCCGCCCGCAGCGGCACGGCGACCAGCGAGTGGACGCCGTGCTCCAGCAGCCGCGCCGCGCGCTCCCGGTCCTGCGCCTGCCAGCCGTGGGCCCGGGCCAGGTCGGTTTCGAGGACGGCGCGGCCGGTGCGCAGGGCCGCCGCCTGCGGTGTGGAGCCGACGAAGTCGATCCGCGGGCCCGGCGGGAAGAGCGTGGTGTCCGCCGGGAGCCCGCCGACCGCGGCCCGCCGCAGCGGACGCTCCGGCTCCGGCGGATCCCCGGCGAGTACGGCGTCGGACAGGTCCACGGTGGCGAGGTCCGCGAACCGGGGCACCGCCAGCCGGGCCAGTTCCTCGGCGGTGCGGGTGACGTCCAGGCTGGTGCCGACGCCCACACCGGCGTCGTAGAGCAGGTCCAGGCGCTCCCGGGTGGTCTCGGCCCGGCCGGACAGGGCGCGCAGCTCGGTCGAGTCGCGCAGCGTGGCCACGCTGCCGGGCGGCCCGCCGCGGATGTCCGTGGGGCGCTGGCTGACCGCCAGCAGCAGCTCCCCGGCCCGGTGCACCTCGTCCGTGGCCACCCGTCCGGAGGCCAGCAGCCGTGCCGTGCCGGGATCGAGACCGAGGTCGCTCACCCGCCGTCCCTCGGCGTCGTCCGGCAGGCCGAGCAGGCGGTGCGCCTCGTCGTTGGCGAGCAGCAGCGTGCCCTCGCCGTCGACGATCAGCACCCCTTCCCGGACGGAGTGCAGCACCGCGTCGTGGTGTTCGTACATCCGGGCCAGCTCGTCCGGTCCCAGGCCGTGGGTCTGGCGCAGCAGCCGCCCGCTGACCAGCGCTGTGCCGGCCGTGGCCAGCACCAGAGCCGCCGCGGCGGTGCCCAGCAGCAGCGGCAGCTGGCGGTGGACGGCACCGCCCAGGCGGTCGGCGGTGACGCCGGCCGACACCAGGCCCACGACGGTGCCGTCGGAGGTCTCCACGGGGACCACGGCCTGCACCAGCGGGCCGAGGGTGCCCTCGATCTCCTCGGTCACGGTCCGCCCGGCCAGGGCGGGGCCGAGGGTGCCGACGAACTCGCGGCCGATGCGGTCCGGGTCCGGATGGGTGTAGCGGACTCCGTCGGTGTCCATCACGACGACGAAGTCCATGCCCGCCGCCTCGCGGGCGGCCTCGGCCCTGGGCTGCAGCACCGCCGTGGGGTCGGGGGCGCGCAGTGCCTGGACGATGCCGGGGGAGTTGGCGAAGGCCCCTGCCACGGCGACCGAGCGGTCGCGGGCTTCCGCGCTGTTGTCGTTGCGGGCCTGGAGCACCAGGGCGACCACCGAGGCCATCACGAGCAGCAGCACCACGGCCACTTGCAGCACGAACACCTGCCCGGCCAGGCTGCGCCGCGACAGTGCGGACCGCAGCCCCGGGGCCGGTGCGTGCCGGAGCCGGCCGGGACCGCGGGTGGGCCGGGCTTCCGATCCGCCCGGGAGTCGGACCATGTGTCCATGTCTACCCTGCCGCGCCGGGTGCGGCGACAGGCGTCCCCCGGGCGGCGGCCGACGGTGCCCGCGGGGACGGGCGTGCCGGACGCGCCCGCGTCCGTGCGCGGGTGCGTCCGTCCGGGTGGGGTGCCCGGACGGCGGCGCCGTCCCGGACGTTCCGGCTCCCGCTCGTGACGGGGCCGCGGCGCGTCACCGGCGCCCGCGGATCCGTGCGGCGGCGGCCGTTGACCCGGGCACCGCGAATCCGTAACCTCCACCGCGACATTCGGAAATCGTGGCGAAAGTTTCGATCCGACCGTGCCCCCACCGAAAGGGATGTCATGTATCTGACACGATTACTGAGAGCCGCGACGGCCGGGCTGGTCGCCGCCACGGCCCTGTCGGCCGCCGCGCACACCGCCGAGGCCGCCGACACGCTCGGTTCGGCGGCGGCCGGCCAGGGCCGCTACTTCGGCACCGCCGTGGCGGCGAACCACCTCGGCGAGTCCGACTACGCCGCCACCCTGGACCGCGAGTTCACCTCCGTGACGCCCGAGAACGAGATGAAGTGGGACGCCACCGAGCCCACTCGGGGCGGCTTCACCTTCACGTCCGCCGACCAGATCGTGAACCACGCCCAGGGCCGGGGCATGGACGTCCGCGGCCACACCCTCGTGTGGCACTCCCAGCTCCCGTCCTGGGTGAGCACCCTCGCCGCCGCCGACCTGCGCACGGCGATGAACAACCACATCACCCAGCTCATGACCCACTGGAAGGGGGAGATCCACTCCTGGGACGTGGTCAACGAGGCGTTCCAGGACGGTTCCAGCGGTGCCCGCCGCAGCTCCCCGTTCCAGGACAAGCTGGGCGACGGCTTCATCGAGGAGGCGTTCCGCACCGCCCGCGCCGCCGACCCGGCCGCCAGGCTCTGCTACAACGACTACAACACCGACGGCGTCAACGCGAAGAGCAACGCCGTCTACGCCATGGTCAAGGACTTCAAGTCCCGCGGCGTGCCCATCGACTGCGTCGGCTTCCAGTCCCACTTCAACAGCGCCTCCCCGGTCCCGGCCGACTACCAGGCCAACCTCCAGCGCTTCGCCGACCTCGGCGTCGACGTGCAGATCACGGAACTGGACATCGAGGGCTCCGGCACCGCCCAGGCGACCAGCTACGGCAACGTGGTCAAGGCGTGTCTCGCGGTGAGCCGCTGCACGGGCATCACCGTCTGGGGCGTCACCGACAAGTACTCCTGGCGCAGCGGCGGCACCCCGCTGCTGTTCGACGCGAACTACGCGGCGAAGCCCGCCTACGACGCCGTCCTGGCCGCGCTGGGCGGCACCGGCGGCGGAGGGGGCGGCGGTGGCGACGCCGCCTGCACGGCCACGTACACCACGGACGCGCAGTGGAACGACGGCTACAACGGCAAGGTCACCATCACCGCCGGCGACTCGGCGATCAGCGGCTGGACGACGACCGTCACCCTGACGGCGCCGCAGAAGGTCACCGCCGTCTGGAACGCCACGGCGACCTGGGACAGCAGCGGCAACGTGATGACCGCCAGGCCCAGCTGGAACGGGAGCCTGGCGGCCGGCGCGTCGACCAGCTTCGGGTTCACCGTCGCGAAGAACGGCAGCGGCGCGGTGCCGGCGGTCGGCACCTGCACGGCCTCCTGAGACCCCGGCGACCGCGGACCCCCGGGGCGTACCGTCCGGTACGCCCCGGGGCGACGGATCAGCCGAACGGGTCCAGGGTCAGGAACGCCTTGGCCGGGCTGCCGTCGTGGACGAGCGACTCGTGGTTGCCGACGTCGTCGAAGGCGAACGCGTACGCCTTGCCGTCGGCCATCCGGTCGTGGACCGCGCGGGCGTAGTGGTTGGTCACCGCGTCCTGGTAGAAGCCGGCCGCGGAGGCGTCCGGCTGGTTCGGGTTGGTCAGCAGCGTGGAGCGGTTGAAGCCCGCGCACAGGGTGCGGGAGATCGGGCCGCGCACCTGGTCGTTGGGGGCGTCCAGCAGCCGGTGGCAGCCGAAGACACTGCTCGCGTCCGGCTTCTGGAAGCTGGTGACGACGGCGCCCGAACTGTTGGTGAAGTGCATGACGCCGCCCGTGACCCGCCCGTAGTACTTCACGGCCGGCTGGTCCGTGAACGGGGTGACCGTCAGCGTCGAGGTGGCGTACTTCTGCCAGACGCGGTTGATGTAGTCGTCCATCACGGAGGCGGGCAGGGCGCCGGTCTCCACGCCGTACAGCGGGGAGAGCGCCCGCAGCACGGTGCCGTCGGCCCGCGTCTGGATCAGGCCGGACCAGCCGCCGGGCTGCGCCCGCAGCGCGTCGAAGAACCCCTTGTAGCCGCCGGGCTCGAGGTGCCCGGTGGTCACCGTCGTGCCGTCGGCGCGCTGCACGCCGACCGTGTACGGCGCCGAGAACATGTCGACCTGGGTGCTGTTGATCCACAGCCCGGAGTCGTCGAGCGTGTACTCCGACCAGTTGAAGAGGATGTCGCGGTTCGGATCGCTCGGGTTCTGCACGGCGGGCTGCACCAGACCGCCGGTGGCCAGCTGGAACACCAGCTTCTGGCCGTACGAGAAGTAGATCCGCCCGGAGAACCTGGGGATCCGGATGGTCGTGGACTGCCCGGGACCCGGTCCGGCGATCGAGGCGTCGGGGGCCGGGACGGGCGGGGCGCCGCCCGCGGGCCAGGCGTGGAAGGCGCCGCTCGCGTCAGCCCAGCCCTGCCGTCCCGTCGACAGCTCGGTGCCGAGGTTGTAGACGTAGAGCGGCCCGGAGCGGCCGGAGTCGTTGGTGATCTGGAGGGGGAGCGTCGCGGGGACCGCGGCGCCGGCGGGGGCGGCGGCACCGGTCGCGAGGAGGGCGCCCGCCACGGTGGTGGCCAGGGCGGTCGCCGTCGCGGCGATCCGGTGCCGGAGTCGTCTGTGGAGTCCTGTGAACACGCGCAACCTCCGTACGGGCCCTGGGACAGGCCGCGGAGACGTGGGGGGAGGGAGGAACGTATGGGTCCGGTTTTGCTGAGAGCGCTCTCAGAGTGCCGATAGGGTGTGCGCATGTCAACAGTGGGGGTGCTCCTCGTGCGCGGGCTGCTCCTGATACGTACCGGGACAGGAACGCGGAGCAGCCCGCGCCGGTCTTCTGCCCGCGGACCGCGGCGGCACACCTCGGCGGTGTCCGGAAAACCGCACGACGGGCACGAGTTGACGGCAAGCGAATCGCAAGTGCCCGTTCCATGCGTATCGTGAGGTGCCGCGGGCTTCGGCTTCCGCTACTCGGCCCCGGACCGGACAGTGAGGCTCTGTATGACTCCGGCGCGCAGACCCGATGCCGCGGGTTCGTCCGTCCTGTCCACGACGGTGGACTTCAGGGGTGGATCGGCGATGATCCCCGCCTCCCGGGACATCGTCCAGGGGTTCGTCGGACGGCTCGGCGAGGCGGGCGTGACGACGTCCGCCGAGTTCCTGGACGCCGCGCGCCTGGTCGCCAGCGAGCTGGTCACCAACGCCCTGCGGCACGCGCCGGGGCCCTGCCGGCTGGTGCTGACCCTGGTGGAGGACCAGGTGGAGATCGCGGTGTCGGACACCGGGGAGGGCTTCCCCACGTTCCTGCCCCGCGATCCGCTGCGGGTCGGGCGGCACGGGCTGGAGATCGTGACGCGGCTGTGCGACGAGGTGATCACCAAGCCGCACGCCCAGGGGAAGACCGTGTACGCGCGCCTCCCCCTGTCCTGAGGGCCCCCCGTGGCCGTCAGCCGGCGAGCGCCTGCTCGACCGTCGGATAGCAGGCGATCAGGACGTCCACTCCGACGAGCTGGAGCACGCGCCGGACGGCCTGCTGCGGGGCGGCCAGCCGCAGCCAGCCGCCGCCGGCCTCGGCCGCCTGGTGGGCCGCTATGAACACGTTGATGCCGCTGGAGTCCATGAAGGCCACGTCCGCCAGATCGACCACCGTGCCCCGGGAGCCCTCCAGGCCCGACAGCAGCACGTCGCGGAGCTGAGCGCTGACGTCGAGATCCACTTCGCCCGCAAGGGTGACGACGCAGACGCCGTCGTCCGTGGTGGTACGGGTGATCAGCAGCCGCTCAGGCACCGCCGTTCCCTCGGTGTCCGACACACTTCCTCACTTCTCGCACAGGTCCGGCCATGGGTGGTGACCATGATGTTAAGGGTCCGGGGGCCCTTGGTGGGCAACTTGTGGAGGACCGGTTCGGCGCGCGCGGGAGTCGTGCCGTGACTAGGGTCTTCTCCCGTGGCGTACACATTCGACGAACTCGTGCACAAGCGGCGCGCGGCGGACCTGGCGCAGAGCCGGGTCGAACAGTTGCGTGACGCGTACGGGCCGCCCACCCAGCAGCAGTGGACCCCGCGGCAGTCCAGTACCTACGAGACCGCCGTCCGGGCCTGGCGCGACCTCGACCGGGACTGGCGCACCGCGCTCGCCGAGTACGTCAGGCGGCACGGGCGAACGCCCCGCGAGGTCGAGGCGGAGGTGGGCCGGGCCCTGCGGCCGGACGCCGGCGACGGGGCGGCTCCGCCCGGCTAGCACGTGCCCGCCGCCCCGCCCGCCTTCCGGCACGCGCCCCCACGAGCGGACAGTGCGGCACCGCCCTCAGGCCCCGCGGCGCACCTCGGGGCTCCCGGGGCGGTCGGGTCCGGATGCGCGTCGGGCCCGGCAGGCGTGTCGGGCCTGGAGGCGCGTCGACGCGCCAGTCCACCGCCGTCGTCAGCCCCGCCGCGGGCGGCGTCGCGTCCCCGCGCCATGCGTCCCCGCGCCATGCGTTTTCGCGCCACGCGGCTCCGCCGCTGCGTGCGGCGGAGCCGGGCCGGGGACGCGGTACGGCCGGGACCTCGCGTACGCCGGGGAGCCGGCGGGTCGGGCCGGGCGGCGGGGACGGGGATGGGGACGGGGTGAAGGCAGGACCGCCGTCGGCGGGACGGGACCGCCGGAACCGTCGGCGGCGCCCTCAGCGGGACCGGCGTCCGGCCCGGCCGTGTCCCTCGGGCGGCAACGGCTTCGCGCGCGCCCTCCGGATCCCCGCCGGTCCCGGCGCACTCACCCGTCCGTTCCCGCACGGCGGGGCCGCGCCCCGTCGGCACCGCCGAGCCGGCCCCCGCCGTCCACGACCGCGCCGTGGCGCCGGGCGGATTCCCTCCGGGCGTCGACGCGCCCGCCGACCGGATCCGCCCGCCGGACAGTGCCCGCCGGGCACTGTCCGGCGGGCGGTGCTCACACCCGCGTGGTGAAGCGTTCCCACACCCGGTGGCCGGCCAGCAGCCCGGTCACCTGCTCCAGGGCCGAGGTCCCGGAGGTGGCCAGGACCACGCCCGGCGCGTCGGTGGGCACCCCGGCAGCCTCCAGCGCCGCCTCACCGCCCGCCCAGACACCGATCGCCTTGCCGTGCCGGAACGCCTCCGACAGCAGCAGCGCCACCCTCGGGTCGGTGATCGCCGGACCGGCCGGCGCCGGGTCGGACTTCGCGTCCCGCGCGGTGTACGCGTCGCTGCCCACGCCGGGCACCCCGGCCAGCAGTACGGCGTCGAACTCCACGGACCGCGCGGTCACGAAGGTGCGCTGGACGGTCAGCGCGCCGCCGCCGAGCGTGCCGCCGGTGGGGGCGACGACCAGCGGGACCATGCCCGCCTCGAGCACCGCCTCCCGTACGGCCGCGATCCCCTCCAGGTCGTCCCCGCCGGTCACGATGCCGATCATCCGTCCCTCGGTGGGCCAGGTCCCCCCGATCTGGGACAGCGCCGGGCTGGGCTCGACGTCGGCCAGTGGCACGGTCGGCTCCGGCGCGGGCAGACCGAGCCCCTCGGCGACCTGCTCGCACAGCTCGGGGTCGATGTTGGCCAGCACCTGGAGCGTGCGCTCCCGGACCGCCTGCTCGTAGCACTTGCCCAGTTCGAAGACGTAGGCGCCGACGATGTGCTCCTTCTCCACCGGGCTCATGCTCAGCCAGAACCGGCGGGGCTGGCTGAAGTGGTCCGCGAACGACTCGGGCGCCTCGCGCACCTTCCGGCCCTCCGGCACCCGCACCGGCGTCTCGACGAAGGCCCCCGCGTCCGCGCCGGCCGTGAAGGGGCAGCCGCCGTCCAGGGAGTTGGGCCGGTAGGGCGCCACACCCCGGTGGACCGCCGTCTGGTGCATGCCGTCCCGCAGCATGTCGTTGACCGGTGCGTGCGGCCGGTTGATGGGCAGCTGCGGGAAGTTGGGTCCGCCGAGCCGGGTGATCTGCGTGTCCAGGTACGAGAAGAGCCGGCCCGCGAGCAGCGGGTCGTCGGTGATGTCGATGCCGGGGACGAGGTGGCCGACGTGGAAGGCGACCTGCTCGGTCTCGGCGAAGAAGTTCGACGGGTTGCGGTTCAAGGTCAGCAGCCCGACCGGCTGCACCGGCGCCAGCTCCTCGGGCACGAGGTTGGTCGGGTCCAGCAGGTCGATGCCCTCGAAGGTCTGCTCCGGGGTGTCGGGGAAGGTCTGGATGCCCAGCTCCCACTGCGGGTACGCGCCCGCCTCGATGGCGTCGGCCAGGTCCCGGCGGTGGAAGTCCGGGTCGACGCCGTTGATGAGCTGAGCCTCGTCCCACACCAGGGAGTGCACGCCCAGCTTGGGCTTCCAGTGGAACTTCACCAGAGTCGTCTCGCCCGCGGCGTTCACGAGCCGGAAGGTGTGGACACCGAAGCCCTCCATCATCCGGTAGGACCGCGGGATGCCCCGGTCGCCCATGAAGAAGATGGTGTGGTGGGTCGCCTCGGTGTGCAGTGAGACGAAGTCCCAGAACGTGTCGTGCGCGCTCTGCGCCTGCGGGATCTCCCGGTCCGGGTGGGGTTTCGCGGCGTGCACGACGTCCGGGAACTTGATGGCGTCCTGGATGAAGAAGACCGGGATGTTGTTGCCGACCAGGTCGAAGACGCCCTCGCTGGTGTAGAACTTCGTCGCGAAGCCCCGGGTGTCCCGCACGGTGTCGGAGGACCCCCGTGAACCCACCACCGTGGAGAACCGCGTGAACACCGGCGTCTCCACCTCCGGCGCGAGGAACGCCGCCTTGGTGACGTTCGCGGCGGTGCCGTAGCTCCGGAAGGTGCCGTGCGCGCCCGCGCCCCGGGCGTGGACCACGCGCTCCGGGATGCGCTCGTGGTCGAAGTGCATGATCTTCTCGCGCAGATGGTGGTCCTGGAGCAGCACCGGGCCGCGCGGACCGGCCTTGAGCGAGTGGTCCGTGTCGTACAGCCGCGTTCCCTGGGCGTCCGTCAGGTACGCCCCGGACTGCGCGTCGCGCGCCCGGTCGGCGCCGGTCGGCTGCCCGGTGGGCGACACGGTGTCCGGGCCGCTCTGGTCGGGCTTGGGCGGCAACGGCTCACGGGGCTCGGCGGGTTCGGCGACGGTCGGCGACTGGGGCCCCGGCTTGCCGGGAACGCCGTCCTCCGGCCCGTCACCCCGCAGGGCGTCACTGACCTTGCCGGCCACCCGCTTGATGGGGTTCGCCTCGCTCATACGTCTCATTCCTCCGATGTCGGCCGACGGCCGACCGGTCGCTTGTCGTCACGGCCGGGGCCACGCGTCCCGGTCGCACGGCGGGTACCCTCGAATACCGGGATCAGCGCACCGGTCCGTCGGCGAGCGTGCCGACGGGAGCGGGGACGGGCGTCTCGGCGCAGCCGGGTGAGCCCCCTCCGGTCGCGCTCCACGAGGAGCGGCCCGCCGCCTTCGAGGCGCTCGACGGCGGCGACGTCACCGGGCACGCCCATCGCGGTGGCGTCCGTCGCTGGAACGGGGAGAACCTCGTCCCGCAACGGGTTCCAGCGCCTGTTCGTGACACTCGTCATTCGGCCGGCCCACGACACAGCCCGCCGGCTCCGTCGGTCCGACTGGCGACGTCACCACCAAGCCCGGTCCCGCACCAGCCATTACCGGCGACAAGCCGCATCCCAGACATGAAGGTCACTGCTTACGGCTGGAGTTACTGGTACGGCTGAAGGGGTTGGACTATCCGTTGTGTGATTCGAACTCGGTCGCCAGTGCCTGTTGGGTGGCCGCCCACGACGCGAGGAGTGCCACATTGTCGGCTGTCGGTGTGCCCGCGGGCGCGGTGTAGACGTTGAGGTGCAGACCGGGTTCGGCGGGCAGTTCCATGGACTCGACATCCAGGTCGAGTTGGCCCACGATCGGGTGGTGCACTCGCTTGCGGCCGGACCGGTGCAGCCGCACGTCCCGAGACGCCCACCGCTGCCGGAACAGTTCACTGCGCGTTGACAGTTCGCCGACCAGGGCGATCAGTTCCTCGTCGTGCGGATTGCGGCCGGCTGCCATGCGCAGCTTCGCGGCCGCGTCACCGGCAACCTGGTCGTAGTCGACAAAGAAATCCCTGGCCGCCTCGGGGTTCAGATACACGAACCGCGCTGTGTTCGCGGGTCGCCGCAGGTCGGCCAGCACCGGTGAGTACAGCGCACGAGCGAGTTGATTCATGGCGAGCACGTCATAACGGCCGTTACCGATCCAGGCCGGCGCATCGGAGATCGCGTCGAGCACCTGCCGCAGCGTCGAGCGCACCGTCACGGCAGGCCCACGCCGGCGCGGGCGGCCGGGCGCCCTGGTCTGGCGCGCGAGGTGGAACAGGTGGTCGCGCTCGGCCTCGTCGAGCTGCAAGGCGGAGGCCAACGCGTCGAGCACGCCGTCGGAGGCACCGGCGAGGTTGCCGCGTTCCATGCGTACGTAGTAGTCGACGGATACCCCCGCCAGGAGCGCTACCTCCTCGCGGCGCAGACCTTTGACCCGGCGGTTGCCGCCGTAGGCGGGCAGGCCCGCCTGCTCGGGTGCGACGCGGGCGCGACGTGAGCTGAGAAACTCCCGGATCTCGGTGCGTAGATCCATCGGTCATCCCCTCGCCGTAAGCCCGTTCCGCACTCTAATGGATACCCGTCGCGGTCGTCGCGGTGCCGCCGTCCACCGGGATGACGGCGCCCGTGAGGTAGGACCCGGCCCGGCTGGCGAGAAACACGGCGGCACCCGCCATGTCGTCGTCGCGGCCGAGCCGGCGCAGAGGGGCCGCCGCCGCGATCGTGTCGCCGATGGCACCGAGGGTGGTCGCCGTCATCTGCGACGGGAACACGCCCGGTGCCACCGCGTTCACCGTGACGTGCTGGGGGCCCAGTTCCCTGGCAAGCACCCTGGTGAGTTGATGGAGTGCCGCTTTGCTGCCGGCGTACGAGTAGTTGGGCGACGGGGCGACGTGGATGGCGGCGATGCTGCCGATGTTGATGACCCGTGCAGGGTCATCGGCGGTGCCCGCCTCACGAAGTGCCGGGAGCAGTGCCTGCACCAGCCAGAACGGCGACTTGAGGTTGAGGTCGAGCACTGCGTCCCAGGCCTCGTCCGGGAATGTCTCCAGCGGCTCGCGCCACATCGCTCCCGCGTTGTTGACGAGGATGTCCAGGCGTTCCGAGTCGGCCTGGACGAGATCGGCGAGGCGTCGGCACTCGTCGTGCCTGGACAGGTCGGCGGGGATCGCCCGGACGTCGCCGAATTCGGACAGCAGACGCTGGGCCTGCGCGCACGTGTCTGCGTTGCGTGAGCTGATGACGACGCGGGCGCCCGCCTGGAGAAGGCCGCGCGCTATCATCATCCCGATGCCTCTGGTACCGCCAGTGACGAGGGCGTACTTTCCCCTCAGGTCGAAAAGTTCCGTGTGAGTGGTGAACTGGTTGTCCGCCATTGGTTTCCGTTCCTTCTGTCGTGAAATAACGCGTCTACGCGGTCGCGCGTTCTGGCCAGTTGAATTGAACTGACGAAGGTAAAGCTGCGGTGCGTTTCCATGGAGTGTTCTCGGCGCTTTCGGCTCGACCAGGTTGACAGGCGTTTTGGGCGTCGGGGAGACCCTGGTGATACAGGTACTGTCAGAATCCCCTGCCTGACACGCCGAGCCCGGATCGGGTCTGTACGGTGAGCGGGTCGCAGACAGAACCCCGCCCGGGTGGGCACTCGGACGGCGGGGTTCGTGTGCGGGGTGTCAGCTGTGGCGGCCGGGGAGCATGGCCAGGGCCCGGGAGCGCTGTGCGACGAGGTCGTCGTAGGTGCCGTCGCGCTCGGCCCAGCGGTGCATGAGGACGCCTTTCACAAGGATCTCGCGGGGAGTGGGGTCCTGGGAGAGCAGGTCCATGACCTCGGTGGCGAAGTCGTCGAGCGGCAGAGCGTGCGGGTTCACCTCTTCTTGTCCCGCTGTGGCCACAGCGGGCGGGACGAGTTCGACGACGTCGACGCCGGTGCCGTCGAGCTGGGCGCGCAGCGCCTCCGAGTAGGCGTGCACCGCGGCCTTCGAGGCGGCGTAGGTGGGCATGGGAGGGAACGGCAGGAAGGCGATGCCGGAGGTGACGGTGATGAAGCTGCCGGCGCCACGTCGCAGCAGGTGCGGGGTGAAGGCGTCGACGACCCGGATGGTGCCGAGCAGGTTGGTGTCGATCGTCAACGCTGCCGCCTCGAAGTGAGCGGGGTCGCGCAGGTCCTCCAGGAGCATGACGCCCGGCATCGTCACCACGGTGTCCAGCTCGGGGTACCGGTCGAGCGCGGTGTCACGGGCAGCTGCGACAGAGGTGCTGTCGGTGACGTCGATGCTGATCGTGCCGAACCCTTCTCGGGCGAGTTCGGCAAGTGCCCGCGGGTTGCGGCCGCCGACGGCCACGGTGCTGCCCGCCGCGGCGAACCGCCGGGCCAGCTCTCGCCCGATACCCGAGGTGCCGCCGACGATGAACACGGTGCGGTGGGAGAGGTCCACAAGATTTCCCCTTCAGTCCAGGGCGCCGAGGGCGTTCAGGTCCGCGGCGCAGGTGGTGTCGTCGTCCCGTGTGGAACAGCGCTCCTCAAGTTTTTGCGCCGGCGCCGGGCGGTGGCAGAGCCCCCGTCTTCCCTGGCCCTGCCAGGGCCCCCTTCCTCACACGCGCACCGCGTTAGCGTGGCGGTATGAAGGATTCGGAATCCGGCAATCGGCTCGGCAGCTACCTCCGTGCCCGGCGTGAGCTGGTCTCCCCGGCGCAGGCGGGTATCCCGCCGGGCGGCAACCGTCGGGTGCCCGGTCTGCGGCGTGAGGAAGTCGCCCTGCTCGCCGGAATCAGTCCCGACTACTACCTGCGCCTGGAACGGGGCCGTGACACGAACCCCTCGCCGCAGGTGCTCGAGTCACTGGCGCGCGTCCTGCAACTCGACGACATCGAGCGGGCGTATCTGCTCGGTCTCACGGCGCCCAGGGTCAAGACGCCGCGTCGCACGCGGCCCGAGCGGGTGCCGGAGCGCGTGCGCGAACTGCTCGCCCACCTCCAGATCCCCGCGTTCGTCGAAGGACGCGCGTTCGATGTCCTGGCCTCCAATCCCATGGCCGTCGCTCTCTCTCCCCGCCTGAGCCCCGGCCACAACCGACTTCGTTCCCTGCTCCTCGATCCCGAGGAACAGGCCTTCCACCAGGACTGGACGAAAGCCACCGCCGATTTTGTCGCCGCCTTGCGCACCACCGTCGGAGACGACAGTGACGACCCCCGGTTCGTCGAGCTCGTCGGAGAACTCGCCTTGTCCAGCCAGCGGTTCCGTACGCTGTGGGCCCGTCACGACGTCCGCGGCCTCGGCGGAGGCACCATCACGGTCCACCACCCCGTCGTGGGTGAGCTGCGCCTCCACCGGGACAAGCTCCCCATCGACGACGTCATCCTCGTCGTCTACTACCCTGACAAGGGCGACGACAGTGACGAGAAACTGCGGCTCCTCGCCACGCTCTCAGGGACTGACTCCGTCGGCGGCACAGCACGAGGCAGGGCCACCGGCGCCCCGCACCCGTCCGACGACCCCGCAGCCCGCCTCCACGAAGACGCTGGTCGTCCCGACAACGACTGATCGGATGAGCCATTACGTGTCGCGTTGCGGTCGGGGCCGTCGTCACGCCGACCGAAGCGGGTGGGCGTCCAGGAGTTCGCCGAGCAGCCGGTGCAGCTGCCGTTGCTCCGCCGGGTCGAGACCGGCGAGGAGCGCGGCCTGCACCGCGTCGGTGCGCACTCGTAGTTCCTGGAGACAGGTACCGCCCGCGGGGGTAAGGCTGATCGCGTTGCGGCGCCGGTCCGCCGGGTCTGCCTCGCGGTCGACGTGACGGGAGCCTTCGAGACGGCTGACGATCCCGTTGACATCGTTGCGGTCGAGGCCGAGACAGCGTCCGATGTCCGCTTGGCTGAGCGCCCCGTACTCCTCCGGCGCCGCCAGGACGGCGAAGTCGGCACGGGCACTCAATCGCATGCGCCGGACGGTCAACTGGGCACCGAGCGTGAAGACCTTGTTCACCTGCCGGCTGGCGAGCGTACGCAGGCGTTCCGAGGGGGCGCGCGGGAGGTTCCGTGGTCGCCATCCCGTGACCTCGACCGTCGGTCTCCCCGACGGTCATGCGTCACGTGGGGACGGCCGACGTTGGAAAATTCAACGATTCATCAACGCCCTGATATGAGCATGTTGATTCAACAGGGGCGTCGTGTCCGTCTCCCTGCCCGAAGGCATCCCCGTTCCCCAGGCCGGTTCCCCCAAGCCGCGTACGGCACTCGTGCCGCACGGCGGCGGGCCCCGGACCGTCGCGCCCCCCTCGTCGGGCACCCCGCGACCACCCCGCACGTGTTCGCGCCGACGCATCCCGGCTGGGAGGGCACCGCGCGGCCCGCCCCCACCACCTCGGTCGCGCGGCTCGCGGCCGGCTGCCTCACGCGTCTGCGCGAGCACGGGGAACAGGACGTCGTGCTGATCGGGTCCTCGATCGGCGGATGGATCGCCCTCGAAATGGCAGTGCGGACCACCCGCGACGAGCGGTACGCGGGCCCGATCGGGGCGTGGTCGACATCGACGGGGTCGGCGCGGTGGTGGAAGGCGAGCCTGGCGCGGACTTCTCCGCCCTCGACGCCCATGGCCTTGCCAAGGCTGCCTGGCACGATCCCGGCGGCGCCGGCGGGCACGGTTCCCCCGGGAGGCTCGCGCCGTGTCGGTCCGCACACGATCGAAGGCGTGCCTGCCGCCAGCCCGGCCCGAGGCAGGGCATAGGCGCTCTCCAGCACACCGGAGGTCGCCGGAACCCCCGTGCCGTGTCTCAGCCGGCCGGGAGGGCGTCCGCGCGCCGGCAGTGCAGGAAGAGCTGCGGTTCCGGGACGGCGTCCGGGTGCGCGGGAGTGAACAGCACTTCCTCCCGGCCCAGGACCTCCAGACCGGCCTCCTCCGCCACGGCGGTCAGATCCGCCGCGGCGAAGCTGGTCACCCGTACGGGCTGCCCCATGAAGACGCCCTCGGCGGCCTCCACGTCGAGCGGCACGGTGGCCAGGACCAGGTGCCCGCCCGGCTTCAGCGCCCGTGTCAGCCGCCGGACCACGTCCGCCTGCTCGGCCCGGTCCATCTGGAGCAGCGCGAAGTACACGCAGACCGCGTCGAGAAAACCCTCGTCGAGCGGCAGCTCGCGGATGTCGGCGCACCGGAAGGCGGCGGCGGGCACCTGCCGGGCCGCCAGTTCGACCATGACGGGGGAGACGTCCACCCCCAGCACCTCGTGGCCCGCCCGCACCAGCGTCTGCGCCGTCGGCCGCCCGGTCCCGCTGCCCACGTCCAGCACCCGGCTGCCGGGCGCGAGCCGGCCGAGCAACCACTCCAGTGACCGCCGGTGCGCTTCGGAACCGGCGAACGCCTGCTCGTAGGCGGCGCCCAGCGTGTCGAACACGGCGGCGGCCCGCGTCCGCTGCTGCTCGTCGGTCACGATCGTCTCCCTCGGTGGCCGGCCCCGGCAATCGTTCCACCTGGGTGCGGAGCCGACAAGTGCGGCCGGGGTCCCTCGGCGCCGGAGCCGACGGGTGAGGCCGGGGTCCCTCGGCGCCGGAGCCGACGGGTGAGGCCGAGGGCTCCCGGCGCCGGTCGGACGCCGTCCGTCGGTCACCCGACCGGATGGTCACCGGCCGGCGGGCCGCGCACTGTCGAAACGCGCGTCGAACACGCCAACCTTTCGGCACAACTGGCGCAAACGAATGTTGCGGCCGTGTTTCGCAGGGCGCAACCTGTGCGTCAGGAGCGCGCTGGGAGCGCTCCCACAGCGGCGCTCCCGCGCCCCTCCTCCATCGGTTCCCCCCACCCGGAAGAAGGAGATCATGACTTGTCATGAGCCCGACATGAAGACCGTGTCGCGGACCGGGCGGCGCGGCGTCCTGACGCTCGCCCTCAGCGCGCTCGCCGCCGCCCTGCTCGCCCTGGTCCCCTGGAGCGGCACCGCCGTCGCGCACGGCTCCGTCGTCGACCCCGCTTCCCGCAACTACGGCTGCTGGCTGCGCTGGGGCAGCGACTTCCAGAACCCCGCCATGGCCCAGCAGGACCCCATGTGCTGGCAGGCGTGGCAGGCCGACCCCAACGCCATGTGGAACTGGAACGGCCTGTACCGCAACGGATCCGCCGGGAACTTCCAGGCGGTCGTCCCCGACGGGCAGCTGTGCAGCGGCGGCCGGACCGAGGGCGGCCGGTACAACGCCCTGGACGCGGTGGGCGCCTGGAAGACCACGGACATCGCGACCGACGACTTCACCGTCCACCTGTACGACCAGGCCAGCCACGGCGCGGACTACTTCCTCGTCTACGTCACCAAGCAGGGCTTCGACCCCGCCACCCAGCCCCTGACCTGGAGCAGCCTCCAACTCGTCGCCCAGACCGGAAAGTACGCCCCCGCCAACAACTACGACATCCCGGTCAGCACCTCGGGCCTGAGCGGCCGGCATGTCGTGTACACGATCTGGCAGGCGTCGCACATGGACCAGACGTACTTCCTGTGCAGTGACGTGAACTTCACCTGATCCCGGCGGGCGGGGCCGTACACGATGCGGCGCACTTGTGCCGGAAGACCACGGCCCCGCCCGTGCGGTGCGCTATATGTCCAGCATGGACGACTACTACGACCTGGGAGCCCACGGCCGGCCCGTGACGACGGCGTCACGCGAGGCCCAGACCTGGTTCGACCGGGGCCTGGTGTGGACGTACGCCTTCCACCACGAGGAGGCCGTCGCCTGCTTCGAGGCCGCCGCGGCGGCCGACCCGGACTGCGCCATGGCGCACTGGGGCATCGCCTACGCACTCGGGCCGAACTACAACAAGCCCTGGGAGGCGTTCGACGACCGGGAACTGGCGCAGACGGTCGGGCGGACCCACGCCGCCGTGGAGCGCGCCCACGCGAAGGCCGGTGCGGCGACCCCCGTCGAGCGTGCCCTGATCGGCGCCCTGCGCGTCCGCTACCCGAGGGCCGAGGCCGTCGAGGACTGCGCGGTGTGGAACCCGCCGTACGCCGACGCCATGCGCGCCGTCCACGAACTCGCCCCCGACGACCTGGACGTCGCCGCCCTGTGTGCCGACGCGCTGATGAACCTGACGCCGTGGCAGCTGTGGGACCTGCGCACCGGCCGCCCGGCCGAGGGCGCCCGCACCCTGGAGGCCAAGGCGGTGCTCGACCGGGCCCTCGCCACCGAGGCCGGCCGCGACCACCCGGGCGTGGTGCACTTCTACGTCCACCTGATGGAGATGTCCCCCACCCCGGAGGCGGCCCTGACCGTCGCCGACCGGCTGCGCCACCTGGTCCCCGACGCCGGACACCTGCTGCACATGCCCTCGCACCTGGAGGTCCTGTGCGGCGACTACCGGCGCGTGGTCTCGGACAACACCGCGGCGATCGCCGCCGACGAGAAGTACCGGGCGCGGGCCGGATCGATGAACTTCTACACCCTCTACCGGGCGCACGACCACCACTTCAAGATCTACGGCGCGATGTTCCTCGGCCGCTGCCGGGAGGCGCTGGAGACCGTGGACCGCCTGGAGGCGTCCGTCCCGGAGGAGCTGCTGCGGGTGGAGAGCCCGCCGATGGCCGACTGGCTGGAGGGCTTCCTCGCCCTGCGGGTGCACGTACTGATCCGGTTCGGCCGCTGGGCGGACATCCTCGCCCTGCCGCTGCCCGCCGACCCGCGGCTGTACTGCGTGACGACCGCGATGCTGCGCTACGCGCGCGCGGTGGCGCTCTCGGCCACCGGCCGCGTCGCCGAGGCGGAGCGCGAACGCGGACTGTTCCGTCAGGCCGCGGCGCGCGTGCCCGCCTCCCGCACCCTGTTCAACAACACCTGCGCCGACCTCCTCGCCATCGCCTCCGCGATGCTCGACGGCGAACTGGAGTACCGCAAGGGCGACCACGAGGCCGCCTTCGCGGCCCTGCGGCGCTCGGTCGAACTGGACGACGGCCTGCCGTACGACGAACCCTGGGGCTGGATGCAGCCCACCCGGCACGCGTACGGCGCCCTGCTCCTGGAACAGGGACGGGTGGCGGAGGCGGAGGCGGTGTACCGGGCCGACCTGGGGCTGGACGACACCCTGCCGCGCGCCCTCCAGCACCCCGGCAACGTCTGGGCGCTGCACGGGCTGCACGAGTGCCTGGTGCGGCTCGGCAAGGACGGCGAGGCCCGGATCGTGGCCCAGCAGCTGCGGACGGCGGCCGCGCTGACGGACGTGCCGGTCGAGGCGTCCTGCTTCTGCCGCCTCGACCGGCGCTCCTGCTGCGCCTGAGGGCACCCGCTCCGGCGCCCGACGGCGTCCGTCAGTCGTCGAGGGCGTCCTTCACGTCCCCGAGGTCGACGAACTTGAAGTTGGTGACGGCCGTCTCGCCGTCCCCGGGGGCGTCATGGCCGTCCTGCACGACGAGCAGCCCGTCCGGGTAGCGCGACCCGAGCGGCTGGTCGAGCACCGCCGCCCCGTCGCACTCCTCGGAGCCGTCCAGCGCGGCCGAGGCGGCGGTGACCCGGAAGCCGCCCTCGTACTCGTTGCCCTCACCGGTCTCGCGGTCGTAGGCGGCGAAGGAGTCGTCGCCCTGGCTGGAGGCGAGCAGGTAGCCGTCGCCGTCGTCCTCCTGGAGCAGCGTCAGCCCCTCGACGTCGGCGGAGATCCGGGTGCCGCCGTAGCCGGGGTCGGCGCCCGCGACGCACTCCTCGGTGCTCTCGTCGTAGGTGCCCGGCACCCCGTACTCCCGCACCCTGTCCAGCAGCCGGGGCGTGCCGGTGAGGTCGGCGCGCAGCCGCCAGATGCCCACGTCCTCCTGACCGGCGTACAGGACGCCGTCGGCCGGGTCGACGACCATGCCCTCGACCTGGGGGAGTTCGTCCGGTTCCGCGCACGGGGACCAGGAGGTGCCGTCGGGCAGGCGGAAGGAGGACGGGAGGTCGAGCGTGCGGACCTCGCGGTAGCCGACGGTGCCGGAGGCGGTGGGGGTCAGCTCCAGCAGGGCGAGGGTGGTGCGCTCGCGGCGGCTGACCAGGGCGTAGGAGCGGCCGGTCGAGCGGTCGGTCCAGGTGGCCAGGCCGTACGCCGTGCGCTCCTCGTTGATCTCGGCCTGGTCGGCGGAGAACACCGGCGCGGCGGCCGGGTCGGTGACGTCCGTCAGCGGGCCGGCGGGGGAGGACGGGTCGATGCGGTAGATCCGCAGGCGGTCGTTGCCGCGGTCGGTGGTGACCGCGAGGTCGGCGCGGCCGGTGCCCAGCCGCACGCCGTGCACGAGGTCCACGTTGTTGAAGCGGCCGGGCGCGTCGTCGGGCGTCGGACCGGCCGGCGCCGCGATCGACTGCACCAGCCGCGCGTCGAGGTCGTAGACGCGCAGTCCGCCCTCCTTGGCCGTGGCGACGACCAGACTGCGGTCCGGGTCGGCCTCGTCGCGCCAGATGGCGGGGTCGTCCGCGTCGGCGTTGCCGCCGGCCTCGTCGTCGCTCAGCGGGGCCGTCTCGGCGCGGGGGTGTACGGTCGGCAGGGCCGTGACCTGGTCGTGCCGCGCGACGGCCGGACCGGCCGGAAGGACGACGGCGGCCGCGGTCAGGACGGAGACGGCCAGCCGTCCGAAGGGGTGCCTCACCGGTACTCCTCGTAGGTCGGAGACATGACAACACGGTACGTTGGGTGATCTTGGTGGCACGGGGCGGCGGCCGGGCGTTCTCCCGGTGACGGGACGATGTCCGCAGGGGGAACGGAACCCGCTCCGCCCCGGCGTCTATACGATGGCGCCTCGGGAAACGGACGGCGGCGGAAGGGAGACGGACCGTGGCGGATCACCCGCGTCCCCGCAGGGGGCAGGGCGAACTGGAGGCGCTGGTGCTGTCGGCGCTGCGCGAGGCGGACGGCCCGGCGACGGCCGGCTGGGTACAGGAGCGCCTGGGCGGCGGCCTCGCCTACACGACCGTCATCACGATCCTGACCCGGCTGCTGGACAAGGGCGTGGTCACCCGGGAACGGGCCGGCCGCTCCTTCGCCTGGACCCCCGCCGCGGACCAGGCGGGCCTGGCCGCCCGCAAGATGCGCAAGGTCCTGGACGGGGAGAGCGACCGCGAGGCCGTCCTGGCCAGCTTCGTCACCGGCCTCGACCCCGACGACGAGCGGCTGCTGCGCGACCTGCTGGGGCAGTCCCCGGGCGAAGGGGAAGACTGACGCCTCATGGGGCTCTTCGTCTTCCTCCCGCTGGTCCTGCCGCTGACGGCATGGCCGGTCGCCCGCCTGGCCGAACAGCATCTGCACCCCCGGACCGCCACCCGGCTGCTCACCGCCGTGGCCGCGGTGATGGCGCTGTGCAGCACGGTGTGCCTGGCGCTGGTGATGGTGGTCGGCACCGCCCAGCTCCCCGGCAACCCGCTGCCCGACGGCTGGTCCGACCCGCAGGTGCGGGCCGCCGTCCCCTTCGACGAGGTGGCCGGCAAGGCCGCGATCCCCGCGCTGTGCGCCGTCGTCGTGACCTGCGTCCGGGCGCTGTGGCGGCACGGCCGGGTACGCCGCCGGGCCCACGCGGCACTGGCCAAACTCCCCGGCACCTCGGTGGCCGTCCTGCCGGACGACGTGCCCTACGCCTACGCGCTGCCCGGCGGCCGGCGCGACCGGGTCGTCGTCACCACGGCCCTGCTGGAGTGCCTCGAACCCGCCGAGCGGCGGGCCCTGTTCGCCCACGAACGGGCCCATCTGGCCGGCCGGCACCACCGCTTCCTGCTCGCGGTGCGGCTCGCCGCGCTGGCCAACCCGTTCCTCAGGCCGCTGCGCACGGCGGTGTCCTACACCGCCGAACGCTGGGCCGACGAGGAGGCCGCGCGGGTCACCGGCAGCCGCCGGGCGGTGGCGACGGCCATCGGCAAGGCGGCCCTCGTCTCCCGCGGCACCCCGGTCGCCACCCTGGCCGGTCTCGCCGCGCCGGGCCCGGTGCCGCGCCGGGTGGCGGCCCTGCTCGGGCCGGCCCCGGTGGCACGCCGCCGTCCGTCGGTCTTCACCTCGGTGGGCCTGGCGGCGTGGACCGCGGCGGCGGGCACCGCCGCGTCCGTGATGTCGTCCGCGAACGCCACGGTGACGATGTTCCTGATCTTCCGGGCGGCCTTCTGATCATTCCATCAGTCCGGCCGCGAGCGTCGCCCCCAGCTCCCAGCACGCCTCCAGGCCGGTCTTGCCGGGCTCGCCGGTCACGGTCACCGGCGGTGCCGCGCGCCGCCAGCCGAGCCCGGTGGTGACCATGTCCAGGGCGCGCACCGCGCCCGTGGTGTCGCCGCCGCCGTGCACGTACGCGCCGAACGGCCGGCCGCGCGTCTCGTCCAGACACGGGTAGTAGACCTGGTCGAAGAAGTGCTTGAGAGCGCCGGACATGTAGCCCAGGTTGGCCGGGGTGCCCAGCAGGTAGCCGTCGGCCGCCAGCACGTCGGACGCCGTGGCCGCCAGCGCCGCCCGCCGCACCACGCGGACGCCCTCGATCTCCGGCGCGGTCGCCCCGGCCACCACCGCTTCGAGCAGGGCCTGGCAGTTCGGCGACGGGGTGTGATGAACGATCAGCAAAGTGGCCATCCCCGCAGCCTGCCGCGCACACCCGGCACCGGCAAGGAACGGGCGCACCGCGTCGGGGCGCCGGGCGTCACGGCTGTTTGCGTCCGGGACCGGGTCCGTACGCCCGGCCGTTCGCGGCCCGCCGCCCCGTGGACCGCCGCGCGCCGCGCCCGCGGCCCGGGGGAGCGGACCGCCCCCCTCGTGCCCCGGCACCGGACCAGGCGTGTTAGGCCCCCGGCCGGCCGCTGCCCGCGGGGGCCGCCCGCCACGCCGCGCCGTTCGGCGTCCGGCGCCGGCGCAACCCCGGCACCCCGGGACACGAGCGTGCGGGGCCGCCGGCGGCTCAGTGGACCGGAGCCGCCGGGCCCTTGTCGGCCGGGGCGGCGTCGCCCGCCTCCTCGGCGAGCCGCTCCATACCGCTGGTGGTCTTCAGCGGCTTCTCCTTGATGAAGACGACGGCGACCAGCGCCAGCAGGGCGAACGGCGTGGCGACGAGGAACAGGTCGGCGGTGGCGACACCGTACGCGTGCTCCACGATCTCCCGCATCGGGGCGGGCAGTGCGGACATGTCCGGCACGCCCTCACCGCCGGAGCCGCCACCGGCCGCCCCGCCGATGCCGGCCGCCCGGAGGCCCTCGGCCATCTCGTCGGTGACCCGGTTGGCGAGGATCGCGCCGAGCACCGAGGTGCCGATGGTGCCGCCCATGCTGCGGAAGAAGGACAGCACGGAGGTGGCGGCGCCCAGCTCGGTGGCGGGGACGTCGTTCTGGGCGGCCAGCACCAGGTTCTGCATCAGCAGGCCGACGCCGATGCCGAGGACCGCCATGTAGAGGCTGAGCAGCCCGAAGTGGGTGTCCGCGCCGATCAGGGAGAGCAGCGCGAGGCCGGCGGACATGACGACGGCGCCCGCCACCAGGTACCGCTTCCACTTGCCGGTCCGGCTGATGATCTGGCCGGCGACGGTGGACGACACCAGCAGACCGAGGATCATCGGCAGGCTCATCAGGCCCGCGACGGTCGGCGACTTGCCGAGGGAGACCTGGAAGTACTGGGAGAGGAAGACGGTTCCGCCGAACATGGCGACACCGACCAGGAGGCTGGCGACCGTGGTCAGCGTGACCGTGCGGTTCCTGAAGATGCCCAGCGGGACGACCGGTTCGGCGGCGCGCGTCTCCACCAGGACCGCCAGGGCCAGCAGCACCACACCGCCGATCACCAGCGCGGCGGTCTGCCAGGAGGCCCAGTCGAACTGGTTGCCGGCCAGCGAGACCCAGATGAGCAGCGCGCAGACACCGGCCACGATGAGGAAGGCGCCGAGCCAGTCGATCCTCACCTGACGCCTGACGGTGGGCAGCTTCAGCGTGTGCTGCAGCAGGAGGATGGCGAGCAGCGCGAACGGCACGCCGATGAAGAAGCACCAGCGCCAGCCCAGCCAGTCGGTGTCCACCAGCACACCGCCGATGAGCGGACCGGCCACGGTGCCGACGGCGAAGACGGCGCCGAAGACGCCGGAGTACTTGCCCAGTTCACGGGGCGGGATGATGGAGGCCATGACGACCTGGGCGAGGGCGGTCAGACCGCCGGCGCCGATGCCCTGCACGACCCGGCTGAAGATCAGCAGCACGGCGTCGTGGGAGAAGCCCGCGAGCAGCGAGCCGATCACGAACATGCACAGCGAGAGCTGGAGCAGCAGCTTCTTGTTGAACAGGTCGGCCAGCTTGCCCCACAGCGGGACCGTCGCGGTCATCGCCAGCAGTTCGGCGGTGACCACCCAGGTGTAGGAGGACTGGCTGGCGCCCAGGTCGGCGATGATCGTCGGCAGCGCGTTGGACACCACGGTGCCCGCCAGGATCGCGACGAACATGCCGGCCATCAGACCGGACATGGCCTGGAGTATCTGTTTGTGCGTCATGGAACTGGGAGGCGCGTCGGCGGGCGCCTGCGATGCGGTCACGACATCTCTTTCGACGGTGGTGAACGGTGGTGAACGGTGTGGAATGGTGTGGAGCGGTGGTCCCGGGCGGGCCGGGGCGCAGGCCGGCGTCGGTGTCCGGGCGCGCGGCGGCCGGTGGGCGGCGCCGCGGCGGAAGGCCGGACGGGCGGGGGAGGACTACGCGGGCGGCGCCGGCAGTCCGGCGGCCAGGAGCGCGAAGACCTCCTGGAACACCTCACGGAAGGCGCGCTCCTCCTGGCGGGCGCACCAGTGGTCGACGCTGACCCGGACCGCGGTGACCGCCACCGCGGCCAGCAGCCGCGGGTACAGGTCCAGCGCCTTGCGGCGTTCCTCGTGGGAGGCGGCCGGCCCCGAAGGGGCGCCGCCGGGGCCGGAGCGGATCCGCTCGGCGAGGGCCTCGGCCAGTTCGGTCTCGTCGGCCAGATGCGCACCGAGACTGCGGACGAGGAGGTGCGGCGCCGCGCGCAGCACCTCGCCGTGCAGCCGCCACAGCTCGTGCTGCTGCTCGGCCTCGGCCAGCTCGGCGGCCAGGGCGTCGTGCAGCGCCCGCAGGGGGGAGAGCGAGGCGGGCGCGGCCAGCAGCGCCTGGCGTACGCGGGCGCCGCTCTCGGCGCCGACCAGGACGAACACGTCGTCACGGGTGTCGAAGTAGTTGAAGAACGTCCGCACGGACACCCCGGCCGCGGCGCTGATCGCCTCGACGGTGACCTTCTCCGCCCCGTGCTCCGCCGCCAGACGCACTGCGGCCTCGGTGAGAGCGGCCCGTGTGGCCCGCTTCTTCCGCTCGCGCAGTCCGCCCCCCGCGGCACTCCCCTCCGACATAACTTGCATGGTATGCAAAGATGCACGACATGCAAAATTCGCCCTGTACGGTCGGACCGGCCGCCGGGGAGTGACCCCGACGGCCCTGTCGGGTACCCGGCCGGTCGGCGCGAGGTGGCGGGCCCCGGCGGGGCCGTCTCCGACCGGCTCCGACCGCCTCCGACCGCCTCGGGCCGGCCGCCGCCCGTCCGCCGGCGGATGCGGACGCCCGGCCGCCCCGCCGCATCCGCGAGCACGGCCGGCGGCCCGCCCGAGGCCGCCGACCGGCCGTGGGAGGGCCGGGCAGCCGGCCGCTCCGTCCGTCAGAAGGGAGCACCGCCGTGACCGCGACCGCCACCTCGACCTGGGAGTACCACGGCTACGACCCCGCCGGGGAGCGGCTGCGGGAGTCGCTGTGCACGCTCGGCAACGGCTACTTCGCCACCCGCGGCGCACTGCCCGAGTGCGCCGCGGACGACGTCCACTACCCGGGCACCTACGCGGCCGGGTGCTACAACCGCCTCACCTCGTCCGTCGCCGGGCGCGAGGTCGAGAACGAGGACATGGTCAACCTGCCCGACTGGTTGCCGCTGCGCTTCCGGACGGTGGGCGGCCAGTGGCTCACGCCCGACACCGCCGAGGTGCTCACCCATCGGCAGGCGGTGCACCTGGACACCGGGCTGCTGGAGCGGCACACCCGGTTCCGGACCGGCGACTCGGGCGTGCTGGCCGTGCGCCAACTGCGCATCGTCCACATGGCCGACCCCCATCTGGCCTGCCTGCGCACCGAGTTCACGGCCGAGACCGCCGCCGTCGACCTCGACGTGGAGGCGGCACTCGACGGCGGCGTCACCAACTCCGGGGTGCCGCGCTACCGGGAACTGGCAGGCCGTCACCTCACCCACGTGCACACCGGCGACGCCGGCCCGGACACGGTGTGGCTGCGCTGCCGCACCCGTTCCTCGGACATCCGGATCGCCCTGGCCTCCCGGGTGACGGCCGACGTGCCGGCCGCACCGGAAGCGGCACCCCTGCGGACCGTCCAGCGGCTTCGGCTGCCGCTGCGCCCCGGCCGTGGCGCCGTCGTCGACAAGACGGTCGCCCTGCACACCTCGCGCGACCCGGCGATCAGCGACCCGCTCCAGGCCGCCGTCGACCGGGTGGCGTCCGCGCCCCGCTTCGACGCGCTGCTGCGCAGCCACGGCACCGCCTGGGCACAGCTGTGGCGCCGCGCCGAACTGGACGTACCGGGGGAGGCGGGCAGCATCCTGCGCCTGCACCTCTTCCACGTCCTGCAGACCCTCTCCCCGCACACCGCCGACCTCGACGCCGGCGTACCGGCCCGGGGCCTGCACGGGGAGGCGTACCGGGGCCACGTCTTCTGGGACGAGCTGTTCGTGCTGCCCTACCTCAACCTGCACTTCCCCGAGGTCTCCCGGGCCCTGCTGCACTACCGGCACCGCCGGCTGGACCGGGCCCGGGCGGCGGCCCGCGCGATCGGCAGGCGCGGCGCGCTGTACCCGTGGCAGAGCGGCAGCGACGGACGGGAGGAGACCCAGCAGCTCCACCTCAACCCCCGCTCGGGCCGCTGGCTGCCGGACCACTCCCGCCTCCAGCACCACGTCGGCTCGGCGATCGCGTACAACGTGTGGCAGTACTGCGAGGCCAGCGGCGACGCCGAGTTCCTGCACACCAAGGGAGCCGAGATGCTCCTCCAGATCGCCCGTTTCTGGGCCGGCTCGGCGGCCTGGGACGACGGCCTGGGCCGGCACCGCATCCGCGGCGTGGTCGGCCCGGACGAGTACCACGAGGCGTATCCGGACGCGGAGCGGCCCGGCCTGGACGACAACGCCTACACCAACGTCACCGCCGCCTGGGTCCTGGCCCGCACCCTGGAGCTGCTGCGCGCCCTGCCCGAGCCGCGCCGCCGCGAACTCGTCGAACGCACCGAGCTGGACGACGGCGAACTCCAGCACTGGGAGGACGTCTCCCGCACCCTCCACATCCCCTTCCACCGGGGCGTGATCAGCCAGTTCGAGGGCTACGGCGACCTCGCCGAACTCGACTGGCAAGGACTGCGCGAGCGGCACGGCGACATCCGCCGCCTGGACCGGGTCCTGGAGGCCGAGGGCGACACCGTCAACCGCTACCAGGCGTCCAAACAGGCCGATGTCCTCATGCTCGGCTACCTCTTCTCCCCGGCCGAACTCCGCTCCCTGTTCGCCCGGCTCGGCCACCGCCTGGACGACGACACCTGGCACCGCACGGTCGACTACTACCTGGCCCGCACCAGCCACGGCTCCACCCTCAGCGGCCTGGTCCACGGCTGGGTCCTGGCCCGCGCCCGGCGCGCCGGGGCCTGGGCCCACGTCCAGGACGCCCTCGAGGGCGACGTCGCCGACCTCCAGGGCGGCACCACCGGCGAGGGCGTCCACCTCGGCGCCATGGCCGGCACCCTCGACCTCGTCCAGCGCGGACTGACCGGGCTGGAGACCCGCGCCGGCGCGCTGTGGCTGGACCCGGTGCCGCTGCCGGAACTGTCGTCGTACGGGTTCTCGCTGCGCTACCAGGGCCACTGGGGCGTACGGCTGCGGCTGGAGCACGAGCTGCTGGAGATCGCCGTACCGGCCTCCGGCCGGCTGCCGATCGACGTCCGGCTGCCCGGCCGGGCGGTCCAGGTCCAGCCCGGCGACACCTGCCGCCTGGTCCTGGCGGACCACCCCCGGGGCGGGGCTCAGCCGGGCAGCGGATAGCTGACCACGCGCGGGGCGCCGTCCGGCCGGCCGTCGGTGTACGTCACGCTGATCCGGGTGTAGCGGAGCTCACCCGGATCCTCCCCGTCCGCCACGGGCGCCTCCAGCCGCACGGTCACCGGATACGGGCGGAAGGTGCCCGCCGCGCAGTACGGCTCGCAGTCGTTGACCAGGTTGACGCCCCGGCCCACCGCCGCGCCGGTGTCCCAGCGCGCCCAGCGCAGGGAGTCCAGCCTGCTGTTGCCGTCGCCGCAGGCGAGCAGGTGGGTCGTGGGGCGCACCTCGCCGCGGCCCTGGCAGTCGGCCAGGACGGGGCCGCCCGTCCGGTACGGGTCCGGCCGCGGGGGCGAGGTGGCCGAAGCCGCTCCCAGGGGCGCCGCGAGCACCGCGGCGGCACCGAACGCGACGGCTGCCCTCATCACGTGTCCGCGCATGTCCGCTCCTGCCGTTCGACCGCCGTTCGACCGAGGACCGCCGTGCTGCGGGGCACGGTCCGTCGTCCGATACGACGCTACGGCGGGGCCCGCCGACGCACCACTCGGACGGAGTACGGCGCGGCGCGCACCGGTGCCGGCGGACCGTGGCCGGTCCGCCGGCCGGGCACGCGAGGGTCCGACCCGCCCGGCGGCGGGGAGGTCAGCGTCCGGTGCGCAGGTCGATCCCGTGCCGGGCCAGGGACAGCACGCCCAGCACGACCAGGGCGACGCCGAGCGCCTGCGGCAGCAGCCACCAGCCGGTCCGCAGGTGTTCGAGGTAGAGGAACACGCCGAGCAGCAGGCTGACCGTCGCGTCCCCGAGGGTGAGGGCGGGCTGCGAGGCGACCAGCGGACCGCCCTGCATGGAGTGCTCCAGCAGGAGGACGGCGCCCACCCCGGCCGCGGCGAACGCGTACGTCTGCCACGCGGTCAGGAAGCCGGTCACGCCGGCCGTGTCCAGCACCCGCATGGAGTCCTTCATCAGCGCCGCCGTCAGCGCGTAGCACACCGCGGTGGCCGCGCCCAGGCAGCCGGCCCGGGCCTTGCCGACCGGCCGCCGCAGCCCCGCGCCGGCCAGCAGCACGGCCGCCGCCGCGCAGGCCGCCAGCCCGAACGCCCAGCGCGGGGCGGACACCCCGCCCTGGCCGCCGTACGGCGACGCCGCCCCCAGGGCGACGCCGAGTCCGGTCACCACGGCGGCCACCCCGGCCCACATCACCGGCGGCATCCGGCGCCCGGTCGACAGCGAGGCCAGCAGCAGCGCCAGCGGCAGCTCCAGTACGAACAGGGGCTGGACGAGCGAGAGCGGACCGGTCGCCAGCGCCGCCGCCTGGCCCGCCCCGGCGACCACCACGGCGAGCATCCCGGCGAGCCAGACGGGCCGCCGCAGCAGGTCGAGGACGAGCGAGAGGCGGAACCCCTGGGACTGCGGCACGGTCAGCGCGGCCCGCCGTTGCAGCACGGTGGCCGTGGCGTTGCTGAGCGCGGCGAGGAGCGCGAAGAGGACCGGCAGGAGGAGACCCATCCACCGATCCTCGCCGCGCTCGGCGCCGGGCGCGCGCCGGGGCCGCCCGCGAGGTCAGAAGGGGTAGTCGGCGAGGCCCGGGCGGACCGTGACCCACTGGGTCGCGGTGAACGCCTCCACGTCGGCCGCCGCCCCGCCGAACCGGGCTCCGCCGCCGGCCACCAGGGTCCCGCCGGCTCGGTAGGGGCGATCAGGACGCTGCGGGCGTCGACACCGGGCCTCGGGCCGGCCTCGGCCGTCCAGTCGGCGAAGGACGCGGCGGCGCACCGGTCGTAGCGCCGCCGGGCGTCGCGGCCGTACCGTTTCCCCGCCGGTCAGGTCGTGCGCCCGGCGCAGAAGCGGCGCACGAACCTCCGGCATGAGCCCTGTACGCGCCCCCACGGGGATGGGCACAATGCGCCATGCCATCGATCATGTGGCTGAAGGTGCCGAACCCCGGCCACCGAGTTCCGAGGAAGGCAGGTCGGCCGCCGTGCTGTTGCGTCTGCCCACGTCCGTGTCCGAAGCCCAGGAATGCCTCGCCCAGGGAGCGGTTCCCATAGGAGGGGCGACGCTCGTCTGGGCGGGCTGGCAACGGGACGGCTTCCCCGAACTGGCCATGTCGCTGCGGAACCTGCCGGAGGCGAACGAGACGGGCCGCGAGACGCTGGGCGCGGCCGTGCCGCTGCACCGGGTCGACGAACGGGTGCCCGAGGTCCTGCGGCGCGCGGCCGGCACGGTGGGCACCGGAGCCGTGCGGCGCGCGGCCACGGTCGGCGGCAACATAGTGGGCAGCAGCCTGCGCTGTCTGTTGCCCGCCGCGCTGGTGCTGGATGCCCGGGCCACGGTGCTGTCCCAGGACCGCGTCCACGAGACCGATCTCACCGAACTCGTCGCCAAGCGCCCGCTGCTGCTCTCCCTGCACTGGCGGTCGCCCCTGGTCAGCGGGTACCGCAAGATGCCCGCCGAGGCCGGCGGCCCGCCGCCCCTGGTCGTCGCCACCGCCGTGCACGCCGGCGAGGACGGGCGCCGGCGGCTGCGGGTCGCCGTCCGCGACGGCTACGAGGTCTTCAGCGAGAGCGTCGACTGCGGCCCCGACGCCGTGGGGACCGCCGACGCGCTGGACGCCTCCGCCCTCGGCTCCCTCCCCGCCGGGGCCCGGACCGTGCTCCGCGAGCAGGTCACCGAGATCCTGGACCGCGCCGCCGGGCACTGAGCCCTCCCGCCTCCCCGGAAGGCGGCACGGCGCACGGGAAACGACCCCCAGCGGTCCCGGACGGGCGTGGTGGCGTCAACGTCCGTCACGAGTCCGCCGATTCGGCGCGCGGGACTTGACGGGCCGGGACGCGCTCGGCCTACTGGAAGGCGCGGTCGGGCGCGTCCGGGGGAGCCGTCCGTTCCCAGCCGTGGCCGACCCCCGCCGAGACGCAGGGGCAGGAGTCCGATGGTGCGGCGTCGATGGGCAGTGGCCTTGGTGCTGCTGCTCGCCTCGGTGCTGCTGAACCTCTGCGCGCCCGAGCCGTCACCGGCCGGGGCCGCCCCCGCCGTGGCCGCGGCGGGCATGACCGCCCCGCCGGGTGACGGGGCGCCGGACGCCCAGGACGAGAGCCTCACCCAACCGGGCCCGTGCGAGGACGGCACGGCCGTCCGCCGTGCCGCGCTGCGCCCCGCGAGGACGGCGGGCGCGGCCGGTGCCGGAGGCGCGGCCGACGGCGCCGCCGTGCGGGCGTCCGCGGCGGACCGCGACGTCACGGAACCCAGGGGCGCGGTCACCGCCGTACGGCCGGCCCCCCTCGGCCCGTCCCCGGGCGCCGATCTCCTGCGGACGTATCGCTGCTGAGCGGCGCGAGCGGTGACGGGGCCTGCGCCGTGCGGCCCGCCGACTCCTGAGCCGGGACGCGGTGACGAACAGGCCCGCGTGTGTCCTCGAACCGACCACACGGGAGGCATCACCATGCCGGGAAAGCGCATTCGGGTTCTGCGGCCCGACGAACTGGGACCGGACGACATCAAACTGTGGCGGGAGATCCGCGCCCTGACCGGGGCACCGGCCAACCCCTTCCTCGACCCGGTGTTCACCGCGGCCGTCGGCCGGGTCCGGCCCGGCGCCCGCGTCGCGGTGCTCCAGGAGGACGGCACGCCGGTCGGCTACTTCCCCTACGAGAAGGGCCTCCTGGGCCGGGGACGGGCCATCGGGCTCGGCGTCTCGGACTGCCAGGGGGCCGTGCTGCGCCCCGGCGTCAGGATCGAACCGCGCCGGCTGCTGCGGGCCTGCTCCCTGGCGTCCTGGGAGTTCGACAACCTGGAGGACGGCCAGGACGCCTTCACCGCGCACGCCGTCGAGGAACTCGCCTCCCCGGTCGTCGACATCGACGCCGGCTACGACCGCTACCTGGAGCGACTGCGCCGGGACGCCCCCGGCTTCCTCAGACAGACCCTCGCCAAGGAACGCAAGCTCACCCGGCAGGTCGGCGAGGTCCGGTTCGTCCTCGACTGCCGGGACCCGGCGGTGCTGCGGGAACTCATGCGGTGGAAGTCGGCCCAGTACCGCCGCACGGGCCGGCGGGACCGCTTCGCGCAGGAGTGGATCAACACACTGGTGGGCCTGCTCGCGCAGAGCGGCGAACCGGAGTGCCGCGGACTGCTCTCCGTCCTCTACGCCGCCGGCCGCCCCGTCGCCGCCCACTTCGGGCTGCGCTCGGCCACGGTGCTCTCCTGGTGGTTCCCGGCCTACGACCGCGCCTACGCCAAGTACTCGCCCGGTCTCCTGCTGCACCTGCGGATGCTGGAGGCCGCCGCGGCCGACGGGGTGCGGATGGTCGACCTCGGGGCCGGACCGGCCCGCTACAAGGAGTCGCTCAAGACCCGCGACCTGCGGGTGTACGAGGGCGCGGTGGTACGCCCGGTGCCGGGCGGCGCCGCCCACCTGCTGGCGCGGGAGCCGGCCCGGGCCGCCCGGCGGTTCGTGCGCGGCCGGCCCCGGCTGGCGGCCGCCGCCGCGCGGACCCTGGCGGAGGCGGGCGGTCTGCGCGACCGGGTGCGGGGATCAGCCGGCGGGGGATGAGGCGAAGGCACGGCGGTAGGCGTGCGGGCTGACGCCCGTGGTGCGCTTGAACCGCTCCCGGAAGGCGGTGGGGGAGCCGAAGCCGACCTGCGCGGCGATGCGTTCGACGGGGTGGCGCGTGGTCTCCAGCAGGTGCTGGGCCTGCCGGACGCGGGCCCGGTGCAGCCACTGGAGCGGCGTGGTGCCGGTCTGTTCGCGGAAACGCCGGATCAGGGTGCGGGTGCTGGTCCCGGCCTGGGCGGCGATGTCGTCCAGGGTGAGGGCGCGGCCCAGGTTCTCCTGGAGCCAGGTGAGCAGCGGTTCCAGCACGGAGCCCTGGGGCCGGGGCGCGTACTCGTGGACGACGAACTGCGCCTGCCCGCCCTCCCGTTCCAGCGGCATGACGGACAGCCGGGCGGCGTCGGCGGCGACGGCCGAGCCGTAGTCGCGCCGGATCAGGTGCAGGCACAGGTCGAGGCCCGCGGCGGCACCGGCCGAGGTGAGGATCTGCCCGTTGTCCACGTACAGCACGTCCGGGTCCACCTCGACCTCGGGATACCGGGCGGCCAGGGCGCCGGCCGCGGCCCAGTGCGTGGTGGCCCGCATGCCGTCGAGGAGACCGGTGGCGGCCAGCGGGAAGGTGCCCGAGCAGATCGAGGCGATCCGCGTGCCGCCCTCGGCCGCCGCCCGCAGCGCGTCCCGGACGGCCGCGGGCAGCGGGGCCGAGACGTCGGCCGTGCCGGGCACGATGATCGTGTCGGCCCCCTGGAGCCCCTCCAGCCCCCAGGGGGCGCGCAGGGTGAACACCCCCGCGTCCACCTCCGGCTGCTGGGCGCACACCCGGATCCGGTAACCGGGACGCCCGTCCGGCAGCCGGGTACGGGTGAAGACCTCGACCGGCGTGGACAGGTCGAACGGGATCACCCGGTCCAGGGCGAGCACGGCGATGGTGTGCATGGCGGGATCACCGGAGGGTCGTCAGCCCGAGGGGGCGAGCCAGGGCTGGGGATTGGAGTAGTAGCCGTCGTAGATGACCTCGAAGTGCAGGTGCGGGCCGGTGGACAGGCCCGTGGAACCGGCCCGCCCGATCTGCGTCCCCGTCTCCACCGTCTGGCCCACGGCCACGTCGATCGCCGACAGGTGACTGTACGTCGTCTGCAGCCGCTTGCCCTCGATGGTGCCGTGGTCGATCACGACGCGGTTGCCGTACGCGCTGGTCGACGCGGCGAACACGACCTGGCCGCCGCGCGCGGCGAACACCTGGGCGCCCTGCGGGGCGGCGAAGTCGATCCCGGTGTGCAGCTTGGTCACCCCGGTCAGCGGGTGCTGGCGGGAACCGTAGGGCGAGGTGACGGTGAGGGTGCTCACGGGCGCGGCCAGGATCGCGCCCGCCGCGGCGGGGGCACCGCCCGAGCTCTCCTGGTCCAGTGCCTCGTACCGGGGCAGCAGCGCCTTGATCTCGGTCAGGTAGGTCCGCGCGTCGTCGGGCACCTTGCCGGCCCCCGCCACCTGGTCCACACCGGCGGCGTAGGCGGCGAGCGTGAGGTCGACGAGGTCGCCGTTGACGAGGCCCTCGGTGCGCAGGTCGGTCACCTCGGCGGCCAGGGAGCAGTCCTGCCGGCCGAGGGCCATGATGGCGTCCGCCGGGTCGCGGGGCGAGGAGCGCTCGTTGCCGTCGGCGTCCTCGCCCCAGCGCTTCCACTGGTCGTCGGTGAAGGCGGCGATGCCCTTCTGGCCGGAGAGCTCACCGGTGTCGTCGCTCCAGCCGGAGAGCTGGTCGATCTGCGCGGCGAGCACGGAGGGGGTGACGACCTCGCAGCCGTCGGCGGCCTTGCGCAGCCACGGGATGTAGGAGGCGTCGACATCGGCCGACGCGGTCTGCTCCGGGCCGGCCTCCTGCTCCGAGTCGACGGGGAAGCCACCGTTCAGCGCGAAGAAGCCCGCCACCGCGGACAGGGTCAGCAGGCCCGGCAGGACCAGCACGACGACCGGGCCGGGCCCCCGGCGCCTGCGCCGTTCCTTCTGTTCCTTCTGCTCCTCCTGTCCGGACGGCCGCCCGGACGGCTGCCCGCCGGGTCCGGGTTCCGTCGCGGCGAGGGGCGCCGGCGGGGCGAGGGGGGCCGGCGCACCGGAAGGGGCCCGCGGGTCGAGAGGGGCCGACGGGCCGGGAGGCCGCGGGTGTGCCGGAGGGGGAGGAGCGAGGTGCCCCTCCTCGGCGGGGGTCCGGGGGCCGGGCACGGCCGGTGCCCCCGTCGTACGCTCGTCGTTCACCGGCCGCCCGCCACGGGGGTGCCGGCGCCCTCGCGCGGTGGCCGGACCGTCGCCGCGAGGGGTGTGGAACGGCACGCCGGGTACGACGGCCGGGAAGACGCGATGCTCACGCACGGACGGTACCGCCCCGCCCCGGCGGCGTCAGGAGACACCGAGGCAGGACCGGCTGCCCGGAAGGGCAGCGCGGCCGGCCCCGCGCCGGGGCACCGGGGCAGGCCGGCGCCCGCCCTCACTCCGCCGGCTTCTCCCACACCGACACGTGCCCGGTGCTCTCACTGGTGAACGGCGCCCGCGACCACCCGTCCCAGCGGTCGCGCAGCCGCAGTCCGGCGAGCCGTGCCATCAGGTCGAGTTCGGCCGGCCACACGTACCGGAACGGAATGGACCAGTGCTCGGCGCGGCCGTCGACGACGGTGACGTAGTGGGAGCTCATGGCCTGGGTCGCCACGTCGTAGGTGTCGAACGCCCAGCGGGTGTCGGAGATGTGGAACGGTACGGCGTTCTGCCCGGGCGGCAGGAGGCGCAGGGCGGGCACCCCCACCTCGACCACGAAGTGGCCGCCGGGCCGCAGGTGCCGCGCGGCGTTGCGGAAGCAGTCCACCTGGGCGTCCTGCGTGGTCAGGTTGTTGATGGTGTTGAACGCCAGGTAGACGAGGGAGAAGGTGCCCGCCACCCGGGTCGTCGCGAAGTCGCCGACCGTCACGTCGACGGTGTTCCCGCCGGGCTTGGCGCGCAGCCGGTCCAGCATCGCCCGGGACATGTCGATGCCGTGCACCGCGACGCCGCGCGCGGCCAGCGGCAGCGCCAGCCGCCCGGTGCCCACGCCGAACTCCAACGCCCGCCCGTCGCCCGCGAGTCCGGCCAGTACGTCGATCACCGGGTCCACGGCTTCGGGCCGGAACAGGTCCGCCGTCGACTCGTCGTAGGTGGCCGCGATGTGTTCCGAGAAGTATCCGTCGTCATCGACCATCCGGGGACGGTACCGCCGCTCGTACGGTGGGCGCCTCCGGTTTTCCGGCGCGGTCGTCGTGGGTACGGTCGCGCAGCCGCCTGCCGCGCCGCGTCGGCCCCGGGAGCCTGACCCGCGCGCGGTCCTCGCCGCCACCGGCCCCGGCGCCCGGGAACGGCACCCGGCCCCGGGGACGGGACCGTCGCGGCCGGGCACAGCCGGCTCGGCCCCGCCGGCCCGGTGGACCCGGCCACCCGCCCCCGCCGCAGGCCCTTTGGGGCGCCGCGCGCCGAACGGTCCGCCGGCGCGCTCACCGCCCGGATCACCGACCAGGCCGTCCGGCCCTGCCGGCGTCCGGTGCCGCCGGCCGGTTCGCCGGCGGCACCGAGGTCCTCACCCGGCCCGCGGCGGCCCGTGCGGTGACCTTGCCGTGCACGGGCTGAGCGGCCTCCCTCAGACGCCCAGCACCGCCCGCAGCGACGGCTGGAGCCGGTCCTCGTGCGCGCGGACCATGTCGTCGCACAGCCGCCAGATCTCCTCGACGGGCAGCGCCGCCGCCGTCGCCGGGTCGGTCATCGCCGCGTGCCGGATGTGCTTCGGGTCGTCCTCCGTCGCCGCTCGCACCACCAGGTCGGTGGTGCTGAGGTAGGTCCGGTTCAGGGCCGCCAGCTGGGGCGGCAGCGAACCGATCCGGGTGGGCTGCACACCCGCGGAGTCGACCAGGCAGGGGACCTCGACCGCGCCGCGGGCGGGGAGGTTGTCGATCAGGCCGTGGTTGGGCACGTTGCCGTACACCGTGCGCGGGGTCCCGGTCACGATGCTGTGGACGATCTGCGGCGCGTACTCCATGGTGCCCTCGACGGTGAGCGGTGCCCCGCAGGCCAGCGCGTCCCGGGTCCGCTCGTACTCGGCCACGTTGTCGTCCACGATGCCGAGGTAGGCCCCGATGGGCAGCCGCAGCCGGTCGACCTCACTGGCGTGGTGCAGGAACCACGGCACGTACTCGGAGGAGTGCTCGCTGGTCTCGGTCGGGTAGTGGCCCAGGCGCCGGTACATGTCGACCCGGACCCGGCGGCGCAACTGCTCGTCCCCGGCGACGAGCGCGTCCAGACGGGGGTACAGGTCGCGGCCCTCGTGCTCCCAGCGCAGCACCCACGCCTGGTGGTTGACGCCCGCCGCGTGGTAGGTGACCTCCTCGTAGGGGACGCCGACGAGGTCGCACAGGCCCCGCATCGTCCAGTACACCGAGTGGCACAGGCCGACCACCCGGGTCAGGCCGGTCGCCTCGGCCAGGTACTGGACGTTCATCGCCATCGGGTTGGTGTAGTTGAGCAGCCAGGCGTCGGGGCACACCTCGGCGATGTCCCGGCCGAGCGCCTTCAGCAGCGGGAAGGTGCGCAGCGCGCGGAAGACGCCGCCGATGCCGAGGGTGTCGCCGATGGTCTGGCGCAGCCCGTAGCGGGCCGGCACCTCGAAGTCGGTGCGGGTGGCCTCGCCCATGCCGACCTGCACGATGTTGATGACGAAGTCGGCGTCCACCAGTGCCTCGCGGCGGTCGGCGTGCGCGGTGACCACCGGCCGGGCGCCGCGCTCGGCGGCGATGTACCGGGCCGCCGCCTCGGCCGTGGCCAGGCGCTCGGCGTCGATGTCGTGCAGCGAGATGTGCGCGGTCTTCAGCTCGTCGAACGCGAACAGGTCGGCGAGGAGTCCCTGGGTGAAGACGACACTGCCGGCCCCGATGAAGGTGATCTTGGGGGCGGCCGGGCGGGCGGTGCTCATGCGGAGTTCTTCCGTTCGCGGGCGGGGGTGCGGATGGGGGTGAGGTCGCGGGTGACGTGGGCGAGGGCCTCGTCCCAGGTGGGCTGTGCGGTGGTGCCGCCGGGCGCGCGGGTGGACAGTGCCCCGCAGACGGCGGCCAGCCGGAGCGCCTCGGGCAGCGGCAGCCCGGCGAGCAGCCCGGCCACGAAGCCGGCGTCGAAGCTGTCGCCGGCGCCCACCGTGTCCACCGGCCGGACCGGCAGGGCGGGGGTGCGGGTGACGGTGTGCCCGTCGTGGCAGAGCGCTCCCTCGGCGCCGTCCTTGACGACGGTCACGGGGCCGCGCCCGGCGAGCGCGGCGGCGGCTGCCACCAGGTCCTCGGCGCTGCCCAGCTTCCGGGCCTCGGCGGCGTTGGGCAGCAGGTGGTCGGTGTGCGGGAGGACGGCGGCGAGGCCCGGCGGGTCCCAGTGGCCGGCCGGGTCGTCGTTGGTGTCGAGGGAGGTCGTCGCGCCGTGGGCGCGCGCCGTGCGCATCAGGCCGGGCAGTCCGGCGGCGAGGCGCGGCAGCAGGAAGTAGGAGGCGAAGTGGACGTGCCGGGCGGCGGACAGCAGCCCGGCCGGGACGTCGGCCGGGGTGGTGGCGCGCAGGGTGCCCGGCGCGGTGACGATGGCCCGGTCGCTCTGGGCCCCGTCCCGGGTCAGGACGACGGTGAGCGGTGTCGGCAGCTCCGGGTCGGTGCGCAGCCCCTGGGTGTCCACCCCTCGCGCGGTGAGGGTGTCGCGTACGTAGCGCCCGGCGTCGTCGTCACCGACCCGGCCGGCGAACGCGACCCGCAGACCGAGGCGGGCCGCCCCGCAGGCCATGATCGCGGCCGAGCCGCCGAGGGTGAGGGCGCCGCCGGGCACGAGCTGTTCGTGCTGGCCGAAGGCGAGCGGGGCGTCGAGGGGACCGAGGACGACGTCGGGGTTGGCGTCCCCGACGACGAGCAGGTCGAAGGTGTGCGGCATGGGCCTTTCCTGGGAGTCGCTAGCCTTTGAGGCCGCTGGAGGTGATGGACTGGACGAAGGTCTTCTGCGCGCCGAGGAAGGCGAGCAGCACGGGCAGCACGGTGAGCACGTTGCCGGCCATCACCGCGGACCACCTGGTGTGGTGCTGCCCCTGGAAGGTGGTCAGCCCCAGTTGCAGCGTGTACTGCGTGTCGTGGTTGATGGCGATCAGCGGCCAGGTCAGGTCGTTCCAGGTGGTCAGGAAGGTCAGGACGGCGACCGTGCTCAGCGCCGGGCGGGACAGCGGCAGCACGATGCGGAACAGCACCCGCAGCCGCGAACACCCGTCGATCCAGGCGGCCTCCTCCAGTTCCCGGGGCAGCGAGAGGAAGAACTGCCGCAGCAGGAACACCGCGAACGGGGTGACCAGCGACGGCACGATGAGCGCGCCGAGGGTGTCGATCAGGCCCAGCTCCCTCATCACCAGGAACGTCGGGATCATGGTCAGCTGGAACGGCACGGCCATCGTGGCCAGCATCAGCCCCAGCAGCACCCGCGACCCCGCGAACCGCATCCGGGCGAAGGCGTATCCGGCGAGCGCGCCGAACAGCAGGTTGGCGGCGACGGTGACGGCGGAGACGATCAGCGAGTTGGCGAACCAGCGCGGGAACATCGCGTTGCCCAGTACGTAGCGGTAGCCGCCGAGGTCGACGCCGGAGGGCCACAGCGCGGGCGGGAAGCGGTCGATCTCCGCGTCGCTCATCACGGAGCTGAGCAGCAGCCACACCAGCGGCACCGCGAAGGTCAGCGCGAGCGGCGCCAGCAGCAGGTGCCAGGGGCTGAACGGCAGCCGCCGGCGGCGGTGTGCGGAGCCGGCGGACCGGGCCGGGCGGGCGGGGACGGTGCCGGGCCGGGCCGAGGTGGCCGCCGTCATGGGCGGGCCCCTTCCGGACGCTGGCGCTCATGGCGCCGGGTGAGGCGGACGGCCCCGGCGGCCAGGCCCAGGGCGACGGCGAGGACGTAGGCGGCCGACGCGCCGTAGCCGGCGGTGGCGTTCTTGAACGCCTGCTCCCAGACGAAGTAGACGATCACGGTGGTGGAACCCAGCGGTCCGCCCTTGGTGGTGACGTACACCAGGTCGAACACCTGGAGGGACTGGACGGTCTGCCACAGCACCAGGAAGACGGTGACCGGGGTGAGCGTGGGCAGGGTGACGTGGCGCAGCAGGTGCAGCCGGCCGGCGCCGTCCAGGCGGGCGGCCTCGACCAGGGACCGCGGGACGTCCTGGAGGGCGGCGAGGTAGACCACGACGCAGAAACCGGTGCCGCTCCACAGGGTGATCGCCACCAGCACCCCCAGGGCCTGCCCGGGGTCGGTGAGGAACCCCTGCGGGGAGACGCCGAGTCGGTGCAGGACGGAATTGGCGGCGCCGAACTCCGGGTCCAGGATGAAGGAGAACAGCACGCCCTGCGCGGTCGCCGACAGCACGAACGGTACGAAGACCAGGGTGCGGTAGAGGCCGACGAGCCGGATGCGGCGGTTCAGCACCAGCGCGAGCAACAGGCCGCCGAGCAGGCTCAGCGGCACGTACAGCACCGTGTAGAGCAGGGTGTTGCGCACCGCCTGGCCGAAGTGCGGGTCCTGGGCGAGGGCGCGGTAGTTGTCCGCGCCGACCCAGCGGCTGGGCGTGACCAGGTCACTGGCCTGGAAGGACAGCAGCAGCGACCAGACGACCGGGACGACGCTGAGGCCCAGGACGATCAGGACCGCGGGCGAGACGTAGGCCCAGGCGGTGGCCGTCTCGGCGCGGCGTTCGCGGACCGGGGCCCGGCGCCGGTCGTCCGGTGGGTCTGCGAGGGTGATGGCTCGGGGCAGTCGCTCCATGGCGTGGTGGCTCCTCAACGCGGTATGAGCAGGGCGGCGTCGGCCTCGTCGGCGCAGGACCGCAGGGCGGCGTCGGGACCGCTGCGGCCGAGCAGCACGGAGACGACGGCCCGGCCGAGCGCCTGCGAGACCTCCGGGTAGGCCGGGTGGACGGGACGGACGCGCGCGCTGTCCAGCGCCTCGGTGAACACCGACAGGCCCGCGGTCTGCTCGACCTCGCGCCGCCAGACCGGCTGGGCCTCGGTGCGGCGGCTGAGCGGGAGACTGCCGGCGCCGACGGCCCAGCGGACGTCCTGGGCGGGCTGGGTGAGCCAGGTGACGAAGGTGCGGGCGGCCCGGGAGCGGGCGGCGCCGTTGTCGAACAGGGTCCAGGTGTCGGGGCCGCAGACGGTGACCGGCCTGCCGCTGAAGCTGGGCAGCGGGACGACGTGGTGGTCGATCCCCGCCTGCCGGATGTCGGGCAGTTGCCAGGGACCGGTGACCACCATGCCCATCCGGCCGGACTGGAAGACCTGGTACATCTGCTCGCTGCCGGGCTTGGGGTCGACGTACACGCTCTGGTCGCGGGCCAGGCCGGCCACCACCTCCAGGGCGCGGACCCCGCTGTCGGCGAAGCCGATGCCCTTGCCGCTGTCGTCGACGACGTCGCCGCCGAGGTCCCAGACCATCGGCCACAGCCGCCAGACGGTGTCCTCGTCGCCGGTGCCGGGCCAGCCGGTGCCGAACCGGCCGGCGGCCTTGTCGGTGAGCCGCCGCGCGGTCTCGGTGAAGTCCGCCCAGGTCCAGCCGGCCTCGGGCAGCTCCACGCCGGCCTCGCGGAACAGCCGCTTGTTGCAGACGACGGCGAGCGCGTCGAGCACGGCGGGGGCGGCCCGGACCCGGCCGTTGACGGTGACGGCGTCCCGGGCGGCGGCCCAGTAGTTCTTCCACGGCAGGGGACCGGAGTCCACCGTGTCGGTGAGGTCGACGACCTGCGGGCCGCGGGCGATCCGGGCCAGGTCGGAGCCGAAGACGTAGGCGATGTCGGGGTAGGAGCCGGCGGCGAGGGCGGCGGTCACCTTCTGCAGCATCACGTCCGACAGCACCCCGCCGCCCAGGTCGACCCGGATCTTCGGGTGTTCGCGCTCGAAGTCGGCGACGAGCTTCCGCAGGACCTGCTTGGCCGTGTCGGTCTGGCCGTGCCACACCTCGATGGTGACCGTGCCGTCGGCGGCGACCCCGTCGTCCGTCCCGGCCCCGCACCCGGAGACGGCCGCTCCCGCGGCCCCGGCGAGCAGGGCGCCCCCGCCGGCCCGCAGCACTCCGCGGCGCGAGGGCCCAACGCCGCGTCGGACCGCGTCCATCTGTACCTCCAGGCAGGTGCTTGTCGCTCGGCGGGACGCGACGGCCGGCGGCCGCGGCCCGGTGTCAGGCGGTGGGGTGGGGGCGGGGGTGTCAGGGAGGAGGGACCCGCTGACGGCTCATGGCACGAGCTCCCGATCTGGTGGGCACGACCCCGCCTCGGACACCGTGGGCGCTCCTGGCGACTGGGGCCGGACTCCTGGCGCGGGGCCAGCTACCGGCTGGGCGTACCTCTGGCGCCGGCCGGTGTGACGACGTCGGCGCTGACCGGGAGTAAATCGACCGGATCCCGGCCGTGTCAAGGGTCCGAAACGCCTGAGTTGGTGATCGGGGCTGATCGAAAGGGCGGAGTTGTAAGCAGTTTCGAGCACACAGTCGGGCTCGGGGCATACGAAATGCCCCCGGAGGCGGGTGGCCTCCGGGGGCATTTCGTGCCGGACGGGTCACGTCGTGGGATCACCGCGGGACGTCACGGGACGTCAGTGGGTTCTGCGGGACGCCGAGGGGCTCGCGGGATCACCGCGTCATCAGGGAACGATCTTCAGCAGCAGGTTCGGCGAGCCGGTGCCCGCGCTGGTGACCTTGCCGGTCGTCGCGCCGCCCGTCAGGGCCGAGGACACCTGCGCGGGGGTGGCGGAGGTGTGGCCCGCCAGGTAGACCGCGGCGGCGCCCGCCACGTGCGGCGTGGCCATGGACGTACCGGAGATGGTGTTGGTCGCCGTGTCGCTGGTGTACCAGCCGGCCGTGATGGAGGAGCCGGGCGCGAAGACGTCCAGCACGGAACCGTAGTTGGAGTAGCTGGCCCGGGCGTCCGTGCTGGTGGTGGCGCCTACGGTGATGGCCTCGGTGACCCGGGCGGGGGAGTACGAGGAGGCGTTGGCGGCGCTGTTGCCCGCGGCGATCGCGTAGGTGACACCGCTGGCGATGGAGTTGCGCACGGCCGTGTCCAGAGTGGTGGAGGCGCCGCCGCCGAGGGACAGGTTGGCGACCGAGGGGCCCGAGTGGTTGGCGGTCACCCAGTCGATGCCCGCGATGACACCGGCCGTGGTGCCCGAACCGTTGTTGTCGAGCACGCGGACCGCGACGACCTTCGCCTTCTTGGCCACGCCGTAGGTGCTGCCCGCGATGGTGGTGGCCACGTGCGTGCCGTGGCCGTTGCCGTCGGAGGCGGTGGTGTCGCCGTCGACGGCGTCGTAACCGTAGGAGGCGCGGCCGCTGATGTCGCTGTGGGTGATGCGGACGCCGGTGTCGATGACGTACGCCGTCACGCCGCTGCCCGCGGTGTCCGGGTAGGTGTACGTGCCGGAGAGCGGCAGGGAGGTCTGGTCGACGCGGTCCAGGCCCCACGGGGCGTTGGACTGCGTGGTGTCGGCGAGCGTGACGCGCTGGTCCTGCTCGACGGAGGCGATGGCCGGGTCGGCGGCCAGGCGCCTGGCCTCGGTGGCGGAGAGAGTCGCGGTGTAGCCGTTCAGCGCGCTCTTGAACGTCTTCCGCACGGTGCCGCCGTACTCCTCGACGACGTCCTTGCCGGCCGCCGAGGACGCCTTGAGCCCGCTGTCCTTCTTGAGCGTGACGATGTAGCTGTCCTCGACCGCCGTGGGGGAGCCGGCGGCGAGGACGGTACCCTCGGCCGGGGCGGCCTGGGCGGGTACCGAGGTGAGGCCGCCGGTCAGGGCGGCGGCCACGACGCCGACGGTCGCGGCGAACCTGAGTCTCTTGCTCCGCGGTTGTGCCATAACGAGGGAGTCCTCCTCTGGGCGGCGCGCGCCCGGGGTGGGGCGCGCGTCCGTGGGGGGTGTGCGCGGGATCGCGCACACGGCCCGGGGAGCGTCGCGTTCCGCTCCGGACCGGGATACAGCCTTGACCAACCACCGTTGCTGGACAAAGGAATTGAGCAGCTGTCAACAAAACTGTCATGGACGCGCAATATGTCAAGGTCGCCGGAGGGCCGGGAGGAATCGGCGGAGGCGGGGCGGGTGCGGTCGCGCCCGGTGGCGGCGGCCGGCGCGCCGCGCCGTGCCGCTCGGGAAACACCTGGTGAACCGGGGAGCCACGAAGTGATAACGGCAGACAACCGTTCGTACGCGCATCCGGTCTAGTCCCTCATGAAGATCTCTTTCCTCCTGCACAACGCCTACGGGATCGGAGGCACGATCACCACGACGTTCAACCTGGCCCAGGCCCTGGCCGAGCGGCACACCGTGGAGATCGTCTCCGTACTGCGGCACCGGGAGCGCCCCAACTTCACCCTGGATCCCCGGGTGTCGCTGAGACCCCTGGTGGACCTGCGGCAGGAGAAGGAGCACCCGCTGCACCTGCGGCCGGCGAAGGTCTTCCCGGCCGCCGAGTACCGCCACCACCAGTACAGCGAGCTCACCGACGAGCGGATCGGCGCGTGCCTGGCGGAGATCGACGCCGACGTCGTCGTCGGCACCCGCCCCGGACTCAACGTCCACCTCGCGCTCCAGGCGCCCGAGCGCGTCGCCCGCGTCGGGCAGGAACACCTCACCCTGGACAACCACCCCTCCCGGCTGCGCACCGCGCTGCGCCGCGCCTACCGCCGGCTCGACGTGCTCACCACGGTCACGGAGGCGGACGCCACCGCCTACCGGCGCAAGATGCGGCTGCCCGGCGTCCGGGTCGAGGCCCTGCCCAACAGCGTCCCCGACCCCGTGCTGCCGCCCGCGGACGGCGGCGCCAAGCTGGTGGTCGCGGCCGGCCGGCTGGTCCCGGTCAAGCGGTACGACCTGCTGATCGAGGCGTTCGCCCGGGTCGCCGCCGAACACCCCGACTGGTCCCTGCGCATCTACGGCAAGGGCGAGGAACACGACCGGCTGCGCGCGCTGATCGAACGGCTCGGCCTGACGGACAACGTCTTCCTGATGGGCGCCGCCGCCCCCATGGAGGCCGAGTGGGTCAAGGGCTCGATCGGGGCCGCCGCCTCCAACTTCGAGCCGTTCGGCATGACCATCGTGGAGGCCATGCGGTGCGGACTGCCGGTGGTCAGCACCGACTGCCCCTACGGCCCCGGCGAGATCATCCAGGACGGCGTCGACGGCCGGCTGGTCCCCGTCGGCGACCCCGCGGCCTTCGGGGAGGCACTCCTGGAACTGGTCCGGGACGACGAACGCCGCCGCCGGATGGGCCGGGCGGCGCTGGAGAACGCGCGGCGGTTCGCCCCGGACCCCGTGGTGCGCCACGCCGAGCGCCTGTTCGAGGAGGCGTGCGCGGCCCGGCGTTCCGGACGGCCCGTCACCCAGGGCCGCGACCCGGTGCGCCAGGTGCTGATCGGCCAGGGCCACGCGGCACGGGACGCGGTGCACGCCACGGGCAGCAGAGCGCTGCACACGATACGAAGGGGACGGCGATGACCACGGAGCGCCTCGCGGAGCGAGGCACGGGGCACGGCGCGGAGCGCGCCACAGGACACGGCACGGGGCACGGCGTGGAACCGCGCGTCGGCTGCACGGTGGAGGCGGACGGCCGGATCACCTTCGGCCTGCGCCTTCCCCCGGCCGCTTCGGACGCACGGCTGCTGATCCGGCTGCGGCCCAGGAAGGGGAAGCCGCAGAAGGGAAAGCCCGCGGAGGTGCACCACTGCCTCGCCCTCGACGCGACGGAGGACGGCCACCACACCGCCGTACTGCCGGCCGGGACGGCGCTGGCGGAGGGCCGGTGGGACGTGTACCTGCTCGACGGACCGGACGGCCAGCGGCGCCGACTGCGCCCCGGCCTGCGCGACCTGCGCGCCCTCGTGGACGGCCACACCCGCGACCGCCGCGCACCGGTGGCGGTCCGGATCCCGTACGTCACCAAGGACGGGTTCCTGGCGGTGCGGGCCTGGCTGCGCGACGCCCACGCCGAGACCGGCGCCGTCACGGCCGCCGAGGGGGCGCTCACGGTCGGGGCCCGGCTGCACGGCGCGGTGTTCGGGGAGGGGGCCGCCGTACGGCTGCGGCTGCGCGGCACCCGCACCGAACGGTCCGTCGAACCCCGGCTCGCCGACGACCGCCGCAGCTTCTCCTTCACGGTCGGCCTCGCGGACCTGGTCGCCGATACCGCGACCGGCACGGCGACGGACACCGCGACCGGCACGGTGACGGACACCGCGGCCGGCTCAGGGCAGCGCGTCTGGGACGTCTTCGTCCGGCCCGCCCGGTCCGCACCGCAGGTCCGCGTGGCCCGTCTCCTGGACGACATCGCGGACCGCAAGGACATCCACGTCCAGCCCGCCGTCCCCGTCGGTGAAACGGTCGTACGCCCCTACTACACCGTCGACAACGACCTCGCCGTGGCGGTCACACCGGCGGGCTGACGGTGCCGCTCGCGCCCTGCGCCCGCAGCCGCTCCGCCTCCCCGCCGGTCAGCTTCCGCTCCGCGCCGCAGAACGTGCACTGGGTCGTGTACTTCGTCGACACCGGGAACAGCGGCACGAAGAACAGGGTGAACTTGGTGACCCGCTTGCGGAGCGTGTGGGCGGCGGGGTTGCCGCAGTGGCCGCACACCAGCGTCAGTACCGCCAACTGGTAGAGGTACCCCTTGGTGCCAAAAATGATCATGACGGTCCTTCCTGGTGCGGTTCCTGTCGCCAGGGTGCCAGACGACGCCGGGGCGTGCCCCCGTCAGCGGGGCTGGGCCGGAGCGGGGGCGGAGCTCCACACCGGCGGTCCGGTGGGTTTGGCCACTTTTGCGAGCCGGGGCAGGCCCGGGCAGTCGTCACTGGAGCGGCCCGCCGGCAGACCGTCGGGCCGCTCCACGGTCACCAGGGCCGTCCCCAGCTCCGGGTCCTGGCGCAGCCGTGCGGCGGCGGCCGTGCGGGCCAGCTGGGCGACGGCCGTGTCGCTCAGCGCCGCGGCCCGGGCCGGCAGCCCGATGGCGACCGTCGCCCCCTCGGTCCGGATGACCGGCACCGCGGCCGCGCGCGGCAGTTCGGTCGTGAGGCCCAGTGCGCGTTCCTCGCCGTCCGGGCCCTGGAACAGCAGCGACACGGCGCTCGCGGGCTCGGCGGGGACGGCCGCCGTACGCAGGACGGGCACCAGGGCACCCTTCGCCACGAAGTACAGCGGCACCGCGACGGTGGCGGTGTCCGGCACCGGGGCCGTCGGCCGGGTCGCGGCGGCCACCGGCTCCCGGGCCCCGCTCGCGGGCGCCCCCGCCTCGATCACCCAGGTCGCGGGGATGCCGCAGGCGGTGAGCGGACAGGCGGCACCGAGCAGGACGACCAGAAGGCGCAGCGCGCGGCGGAAGATCAAGGGACCGCACGGATGCGAGACCAACTCTGGCCCTACGACGCCGAGGGCCGGGCCATCACCGGGCCGAGCGTCCCGTGACCCGTCCGCCAGGGCCGATGTCAGTGCCTGGATCTACGGTTCGGTCAGTGGGGTCCGCGGACACGCCTCGGGCCCTGGCCTGGGGAGAGGTCTGCCATGTCGAAGACGTACCTGGAACTGTCACAGGACGGCGGGGGAGCGCACAAGTTCTACGAGGTGACGGTCGAGGGGACGGTCGTCACCGTGTCCTACGGGCGGATCGGCGCCGGCGGGCAGACCCAGACGTCGACGTTCCCCACGGCCGAGAAGGCACAGGCGGCGGCCGCCAAGAAGATAGGCGAGAAGGTGCGCAAGGGGTACGCCCCGGCGGTGCGGGGGCAGCGCGCCCCCCGGCCGGTCACCCGACGGCAGATCACCTCGGCGCCGTCCACGGTGCGTTCGGTCGCCCCGGTGCTGTGGCGGTTCCGGACGGGCTCCGCGGCGTTCGGCATCCACATCGACGACGAGCACTGCTGGGTGGGCAACCAGGCAGGTGACGTCTACACCCTGGCGCACGGCGGCGAGGTCCTCTCCCACTACCGGCTGCCCGACGGCGTCAAGTGCCTGGTCGCCGACGACTTCTGGATCTACGCCGGCTGCGACGACGGCCGGGTCTACGACCTGTCGTCCAAACTGCCCTTCGCGGCCTACGACATCGCGGCCGACGTCGACATCTTCTGGCTCGACATCCACGAGGGCGTGCTCAACGTCGCGGACGGCGCGGGCCGGCTCACCGTCATCGACCACGAGGACGAGCACCAGTGGGCACGCGGCGGCCACGGCGAGCACGCCTGGATGGTCCGCGCCGACGACCGCGCCGTGTACCACGGTGACAGCAGCGGCGTGACCGCCCACACCCCGGACGGCGGCGCCGAGCTGTGGCACACGCGGACCCGGGGCGCGGTGCTCTTCGGCTGGCAGGAGGACGACGCGGTGTACGCCGGCACGGCCGACCGCGTCGTCCACCGGCTGTCGAAGGAGACCGGCGGCGTCGAGGCGACGTACCGCTGCGACGCTTCCGTGTACTCGTGCGCCACCTCGCCCGGCGGGCGGTTCGTGTTCGCCGGGGACGCGGCCTCCTCGGTGTACTGCTTCGACCGGGACGGCACCCGGCTGTGGAAGCTGGGTACGGGCGGCGGCTCGGCGCTGTCGATGCAGTACCACGACGAGCGGCTCTACCTGGTGACCACGGACGGGTCCCTGGTGTGCGTGGACGCGAGCGAGGCGGCGGTGACGGCCGCCCAGCAGGGGTCGGTGCCGGTCGCCCGGGACGTCAAGCTCGCCGCGGCGCTGCCGACGTACGCGGCGGCGACGGCGGCCGAGTCGGTGACCACGGTCGCCGCGGCCCCGGCCGGCTCGGTGGTCGTGGAGTGTGTGCGCGACGGCGGCCGGACGCGGATCCACGTGGTGTCGGAAGGCTACGACCCCTCGTGGAACGTGCAGTTCCCGAGGGCGATCAGGCAGCCGGGCGCCCGGTACGTCGTCGACGCGGTGCACGCCGCGGCAGGAGGGTTCTACCGGGTCCGCGGTGACATCAGGAGGCTGCTGTGACCGGCGGCCGGGCGAGCACGGATCCGGCCGGGCCGGTGCTCGCCCGGCCCGGCCCGTGGGACCGGCTCCGTCAGGCGATGGACGCCGAGATGACGGCGGACACCGCGAGGTTGCAGGAGGCCGTGACCCAGACCGCCGGGTGCGGCTCCGGCTCGACCAGCGTCGCGCCCAGCCGCCCGGGCGTGATCAGGTCCACCACCAGGAACGCCACGGCCATCATCACCAGCCCCAGCAGCCCGAACAGCGCGGTGGACACCAGTCCCTTGCCGAAGTCCTCGTACGTCGTCCAGATCGACGTGAACACGATCGCGCCGATGCCCAGCAGCGCCGAGCTGAGCACCGTGGCGGCGTTGCGGTTGCGCTGCTCCCAGATCTGCCGGCCGAGCTTCCCGGGTGTCAGCACGTCGACCAGGACGATGCCGAGGACCAGCAGGACCAGACCGAGGGCGCCGTAGGCGGTGGCCCGGCCGAGTCCGTTGACGATGTCGCTCATGGGTGTGCCGGCTCCATAGGTGAGAGATGTCCATGCAAAGAGATGCAAAATGTAGCGCACCTGTTCGGGCGTGCCGAGGCCAGGTGAGAGCGGACAGGGAAACGACGGGCACCGGCAACCCCCCTGCGCGCAATCGAACTTGAACCGTTCGTTCTCTTCAACAGTTCAGGTTCAGGGCGTAGGTTCACCGCCATGACCGAGTCCCGGCCCCCGACCACCGCCGAGGAACTGCGCGGCGCCGGTCTGCGGGTGACGGCCGCTCGCGTCGCGCTGCTCGAAACGGTCCGCCGCGGCGACCACCTCGACGTCGAGGCCATCACCGCCGGAGTGCGCGACCGCGTGGGCCACATCTCCGTACCCGCCGTGTACGAAGCGCTCCACGCGCTCACCAGGACCGGACTGATCCGCCGCGTCGAACCGGCCGGCAGCCCGGCCCGTTTCGAGGGGCGGGTCGGCGACAACCACCACCACGTCGTGTGCCGTGTGTGCGGCGCGCTCGCCGACGTGGACTGCGCGGTCGGCCACGCGCCCTGTCTGACCGCCTCCGACAGCCACGGCTTCACGGTCGACGAGGCCGAGGTCACCTACTGGGGCCTGTGCCCCGCCTGTTCCTCCCGCCAGTGATTCCTGAGCCCCGAGTTCCATGCCCGGAAGGACTCCCATGACCGAGAACCACGACGCGATCGTCACCGACCCGAAAGCCGAGGAACCAGGGGGCTGCCCGGTCGCGCACGGGCGTGCCGCCCACCCGACGCAGGGCGGCGGGAACCGCCAGTGGTGGCCGGAGCGGCTCAATGTGAAGATCCTCGCGAAGAACCCCCAGGTGTCCAACCCGCTCGACCCGGACTTCGACTACGCCGAGGCGTTCCAGAGCCTGGACCTGCCGGCCGTCAAACGGGACATCGCCGAGGTGCTGACCACCTCGCAGGACTGGTGGCCCGCCGACTTCGGCCACTACGGTCCGTTCATCGTCCGGATGGCGTGGCACAGCGCGGGCACCTACCGGATCAGCGACGGCCGCGGCGGCGCCGGAGCCGGCCAGCAGCGCTTCGCCCCGCTCAACAGCTGGCCGGACAACGCCAACCTGGACAAGGCCCGCCGTCTGCTGTGGCCGGTGAAGAAGAAGTACGGCCAGAGCCTGTCCTGGGCCGACCTGCTGATCCTGGCGGGCAACGTCGCCCTGGAGTCGATGGGCGTCAAGACCTTCGGCTTCGGCGGCGGACGCGAGGACGTCTGGGAGCCCGAGGAGGACGTGTACTGGGGCCCCGAGACCACCTGGCTCGACGACCGGCGCTACACCGGCGACCGCGAGCTGGAGAACCCGCTGGGCGCCGTCCAGATGGGCCTGATATACGTCAACCCCGAGGGGCCCAACGGCACCCCGGACCCACTGGCCGCGGCCCGCGACATCCGTGAGACGTTCGGCCGGATGGCGATGAACGACGAGGAGACCGTCGCGTTGATCGCCGGCGGCCACACCTTCGGCAAGACCCACGGCGCCGGGCCCGCGGACGCCGTCGGCGCCGACCCCGAGGCCGCCTCCATGGAGGAGCAGGGCCTGGGCTGGCGCAGCACCCACGGCACCGGCAAGGGCGCGGACACCATCACCTCCGGCCTCGAAGTGACCTGGACCTCGACGCCCACCCGGTGGAGCAACGGCTTCTTCGACAACCTCTTCGGCTACGAGTGGGAGCTGACCCGCAGCCCGGCCGGCGCCCACCAGTGGAAGCCGAAGGACGGTGCGGGCGAGGGCACGGTCCCGCACGCCCACGACGCCGCCAAGAGGATCGCGCCGAACATGCTCACCACCGACCTGGCGCTCCGCTTCGACCCGGTCTACGGGCCCATCTCCCGCCGGTTTTACGAGAACCCCGAGGAGTTCCAGGCCGCCTTCGCCCGCGCCTGGTACAAGCTGACCCACCGCGACATGGGCCCCAAGTCGCTCTTCCTCGGCCCCGAGGTCCCCCAGGAGACGCTGCTGTGGCAGGACCCGCTGCCCGAGGCCGAGGGCGAGCCGATCGGCGCCGCCGACGTCGAGGTCCTCAAGACGAAGCTCCTCGACTGCGGCCTGACCGTCTCCGACCTGGTCTTCACCGCGTGGGCGTCGGCGTCCACCTTCCGCGGCAGCGACAAGCGCGGCGGCGCCAACGGCGCCCGCATCCGCCTGGAGCCGCAGCGCACCTGGGAGGTCAACGAGCCCGACCGGCTCGCCACCGTGCTGAGCACCCTGGAGAGCGTCCGGCGGGACTTCAACGCGGGCGGCACCCGGCAGGTGTCGCTGGCCGACCTGATCGTCCTCGGCGGCTCGGCCGCCGTCGAACGGGCCGCCAAGGAGGCCGGCTTCCAGGTCGAGGTCCCCTTCGCCCCGGGCCGGGTGGACGCCTCGCAGGAGGAGACGGACGCGGAGTCGTTCGCCGCGCTGGAGCCGGCCGCCGACGGGTTCCGCAACTACCTGGGCAAGGGCAACCGGCTGCCCGCCGAGTACCTGCTGCTCGACCGGGCCAACCTGCTGACGCTCAGCGCCCCGGAGATGACGGTCCTCGTCGGCGGTCTGCGCGTGCTCGGCGTCAGCCACCGGCAGTCCCAGCTCGGCGTCCTCACCACGACCCCCGGGGCCCTGACCAACGACTTCTTCGTCAACCTGCTCGACCTGGGCACGACGTGGAGGGCGACGTCCGAGGACCAGACCACCTTCGAGGGCCGGGACGCCGCCACCGGCGAGGTCAGGTGGGCGGGCAGCCGCGCCGACCTCGTCTTCGGCTCCAACTCCGAACTGCGCGCGCTCGCCGAGGTGTACGCGAGCGACGACGCCAAGGAGAAGTTCGTGCGCGACTTCGTCGCCGCGTGGGTCAAGGTCATGAACCTGGACCGGTTCGACCTGGTCTGATCCCGGTTGGACCTGGTCTGATCCCGGTTGGACCGGCCTGGTTCCGGAGAAAGACCGGGGGCGCCCCGCCGCGGCGGGGCGCCCGTCACCCGGTCAGATGCCCGAGCACCGCCCGCATCGCGCGCCGCACCGCCGCGCGTGACTCCTCGGTCGGGTCGAGGGTCTCGAACCCATGGTGTCCGTGCGGTACGTCGATCACCTCGACGTCGGCCCCGTCCGCCCGGGCCGCGGTGAGGAACTCCTCGACGGTGGCGGCGATCTCGGGCAGCTCCAGCCCGGCCCGGGTCAGGACCACGGGCAGTCCGTCCGCGCCCGCCACCGCCTCGGCCGGACGGAAACGGCCGCCGGGCAGCCCCCAGTTCGGCAGCGGGGCGAGGACCGGGTACGTGGCGGCCAGACAGCGCAGCCAGGGCGGGGGAGCGCTCAGCCACTCCGCCGCGAGCGGCCCGCCGCCGGAGAAGAACCACAGCGCCACCCGGTCCGGGTCCACCCGCGGATCGGCCCGCACCGTCCGCACCGCCGCGGCCACGTCGTCGGCGGCGGCCGGGTAGCCGGTGACCCCGTGCAGCCGGTGCTCGACGGTCGCGGCCACCACGCCCCGGGCCGCGGCGTACCCGGCGTACCCCTGGAACAGCGGCCAGTCCCGCGGCCCCGGCCGCGCCCCGGCGGGCAGCGGACCGCCGTGCACGAACAACACCGCGGGGCGCGGGCCTTCGGCGTCCGGCGGGTACAGATCGACGTGCCCGGTCCGCTCGCGCGCCCGCTTTGGGACGTCCAAGGGGAACGGCCGCAGATGCGCGGGCGGCCGCGCGGCGTCGAACGGGACGAGCCGGCGCCCCTCGCCGGCCGCGGCCCGCAGCAGGACCCGGGCCAGGTCGGCGGGGCAGAACAGCATCGGCCAATGCCCGGTGGGCAGTTCGAGGAACGGCACCCCCGCGTCGGCCAGGGCGCCCAGCGCGGGGTCACCGAAGTCGACCTGGAGCTGGAGCATCCCGACGCCCGCGCCGTTGCCGGTGCACAGCACCCCGGTGGCGGGCACCGCGGCCACCGCCGGGGTCAGCCGCAGCGGCTGGAGCAGCGTGCCCAGGGGCTGCGGGGCGGCACGCGCGGTGAGCCGGTCCAGCGCGGCGTCCGGGACGCCGGCGGTACTGCCCCAGCGCGGCCACGCGTCCCGGCCCGGCGGCGGCAGAGCCCCCTCCAGGCCGCCTCCTTCCGTCCCCCGCGCCGCCAGTTCCTCCCGCAACGCCGGGTCGGGCATCGCGGCCAGCGCCGGCACCCCGTCCCGCGGCATCCCCGCGTCCAGGCACACGACCCGCGCGACCCGCCCGACGCGCCGGGCGGCGGCCCCCAGCGCCGGATGGACGCCGTAGTCGTGACCGACCAGCACGATCTCCCGGCCGGGCCCGCCCGCCGCCGCTCCGACCGAGTCGATCACCGCGAGGACGTCCGCGATGTGCGTCTCCAGATCGATCTCCAGATCGACACCGTCGACCCCGCCTGCCCCGCCGACACCGGCGGTCCCGCCGCCCCCTCCGGCCCCTGGCGGCCCGTCGAGCCCGGTCAGGGACACCGGACGCGCCTCGGCGCCCGCCCCGGCCAGCCGCGCGGCCGTCTCCTCCCACACCCACGCGCCGGTGAACCAGCCCGGCACCAGGACGAATACGGTCATGACCCTCTCCTCGGCAGTGGCGTCACCGCGGTCCGGCCGCTGACCGGCCCGCGCTCGCCGGTACCGTAGGAACTCCCCCAGAGGGAGGTTCAAGTGCCCGTACCGCCCGACGGCCGGCTCGGCATCGGTGAACTGGCCGAGCGTGCGGGCGTCACCGTCAAGACCGTCCGCTTCTACTCCGACCGTGGCCTGCTGCCGGAGACCTCCCGCACCTTTGGCGGTCACCGCCGCTACGGCCCCGAGGCACTGGACCGGCTACGGCTGATCCGCTCCCTGCGCTCCCTCGGCCTCGGCGTCCCCGAGATCCGCCGCGTCCTGGACGAGGGGGGCGAAGACGACGCGGGCCGCCTGCTGGAGGACGCCGTCGCCGGACACCTGCGTGCCCTCGGCTCCCAGCTCACGGCGTTGCGCTGGCGGGAGGCGGCGCTGCGGCTGGTCCAGGAGTGCCCGCCGGACGAACGGGCCGACCGGCTCCGCCTGATCGGCACGGTGACCGCCCCGCCGAGCACGGCACCGCTGGCCCGCTTCTGGCGTGCCTGGCTGCCGCCGCGCATGCCGCCCCGTTCCGTCACCGCCTTCCTGGAGGCGGCGGTCCCGCAGCCGCCCGACGACCCGGCACCGCCGCAGGTACTGGCCTTCGCCCGGCTCAACGCCCTGACCACCGCCCCCTGTACGCCCTCCGCCCGGCCCCAGCCCGAGGCACACCGCACGGTGGACGCCCGCGGCGCGGCCGTCCTGTACGCGGCCCTGGCCGAGGCGTACGACCTGGCCGGGGCGCACCTGCGCCGGGACCACACGCCGCGTCCGGGCGAGGCGCTGGACTGCTTCGTGAACGCGTACGCGGCCGCGTACGGCACCCGGGACACCCCCGGCTTCCGCCGCCTGCTGGCCGGGCAGCTCACGGCCGACCCGCGCATCGACCGCTACTGGGACCTGGTCACCGAGGTGATCACCGCACCGGGCGCCCGTCCGGAACCGACCCCGGGCTCCGCGCACGACTGGCTGCTCACGGCGCTGACCGGCCAGGCGCCCGGCACGGCTGCCTGAGCCGCCCCGCCCCGGTGCCCGGCGCCTCAGAACGAGGTCTCGCTCACCCGCGCCTGGTCGTGCGGCTCCGTCGTCGCCGTGATCTGCGAACGGTGCCGGTCCGCCGAGAACGTCACCGTGAGCGTCTGCGGCGCGCTCTGGCGCGTACGCACGGTGAAGCCCTGGTCCGGCACGGCCGAGATCAGGCACACCCCGCCGGCGCCGAAGCGCACCGTGGCCTTCCCGCCCTCGGACGGCACCGTGTACACCCCCGACCCGCCCTTCTCGCACCCCGCCGCCGCACGCCCGGTCGCCTCCGGCTGCCGCGGCGGTGCGGTGCGCGCGGTCGGTGCCGGCGTGGGCGTGGGCGTGGGTGTCGGGGTGGGCGCCGGAGCCGTCCGCCGGGAGGTGCCGGCCGTGCGCGAAGGGGCCGTACCGGGCCGGTCCCGGCTCGGCGACGGAGCGGGCGAGCGCGCATGGCTCCGGGCGGGCGTGGGGCTCGGCGACGCGGCCGGCTCCCTTGGCGCCGACCGCGCGACCGGCGCCGTCGGCCGGGTCGAGCCCAGTACGAAGTGGATGGTGAGGATGACGGCCGTCACGCTGGCCGCCGTGCAGCACAGCCAGAGCAACAGGTAACGCAGGAGACGCGACACGACACCATGGTGACCGACCGGCTAACGTGCCTGCCCATGGCCTCCGTACTTGTCGTCGAGGACGACTCCGTGATCCGGGCCGCGCTGATCGAGGTCCTCACCGGGCACGGCCACGCGGTGCGGACCGCGCACCAGGGCTTCGAGGGACTGCGCGAGATCACGCAGAACCCGCCCGACATCGTGGTGCTCGACCTCGGCCTGCCCGACGTCGACGGACTCGACGTGCTGCGGATGATCCGGGGGATCTCCCGCGTCCCGGTCCTGGTCGCCACCGCCCGCGACGACGAGACCGAGATCATCCGGCTGCTCGACGCCGGGGCCGACGACTACCTGGTCAAGCCGTTCTCCGGCGGCCAGCTCGCCGCCCGCCTCGGCGCCGTGCTGCGCCGGACCGCGCCCCCCGGCGTCCGGGCGGCGCCGCGGCGGATCCTCCAGGTCGCCGACCTGCGGGTCGACCGGACCGCCCGCACCGCGCACCTGGCGGGCCGGGAACTCCCCCTGACCCGCCGCGAGTTCGACCTGCTGGCCTACCTCGCCGCCCACGCCGACCAGGTCATCTCCCGGCAGCGCATCCTCACCGAGGTGTGGCGGCAGCCGTATCTGGAGGACCAGACGGTCGACGCCCACCTCTCCGCGCTGCGCCGGAAGATGGGGGAGAAGGCCCGCGCGCCGCGTCTGCTGCACACGGTCCGGGGCATCGGCATCAAGCTGGTCAGCGCGCCATGAGACGTGCCCTCGCCGGGATCGCCCTGGCGGTCACCTCGATGGTGGCGCTCTCCTTCCTCGTCCCGCTCGCCCTGCTGGTGCGGGAACAGGCCCGCGACCGGGCCACCACCGCCGCCGAGCAACGGGCCTCGGCCCTGTCACCGGTGCTCGCCCTCACCACCCGGCGAGCCGACGTGCAGCAGGCCGTCGCCGAACTCGGCTCGGCCGACCAACTCGCCGTACGGCTGCCCGACGGCGGCCTGGTAGGGGCTCCGCACGCGCCCGAGGACGCGCTGGAGCGGGCCGTGCGACGGCGTGAGACGCTCGCCCTGGACACGGCGGACGGCTGGGTCCACCTCCAGCCCGTCGTGCTGCCCCGCGACCGCGTCGCCGTGGTGGAGGCGTACGTGCCCGCCGCGGACCTGAATCGGGGCGTGGCCGCGTCCTGGGGTGTGATGGCCCTGCTGGCCCTGGGGCTGGTCGGCGGTTCGGTGCTGGTCGCGGACCGGCTCGGCGCCCGCGTCGTGCGCTCCTCCCGGAGCCTGAAGCGGGCCTCCCTCGCCCTCGGCTCGGGCGATCTCGACGTACGGGTTGAGCCGGACGGGCCGCCCGAACTCCAGGAAGCCGGGGCGGCGTTCAACACCATGGCCGACCGGGTCGTCGACCTGCTCGCCGTAGAACGGGAACTGGTCGCCGACCTCTCGCACCGGCTGCGCACCCCGCTGACCGCGCTCTACCTGGAGGCGGACCGGATGGGCGCCACCGACAGCGCCCGCCGGGTCACCGAGGCCGCCGTGCAGCTGGAGACCGAACTCGACTCGATCATCACCGCGGCCCGCACACCGCTGGCCGCCGCGCAGCCCGGCGGCGCCGCCACGGCCACCGCCAAGCCCTGCGACGTGAGCGAGGTGGTCGCCGCCCGGCTGGAGTTCTGGTCCGTCCTGGCCGCCCAGCAGGAGCGTCCCTGCGAGCGGTACCTCACCCCGCGCCCGACGCCCGTCCGCTTCACCGAGGACGACCTCGCGGCCGTGATCGACGCCCTGATCGGCAACGTCTTCCGGCACACCCCGCAGGGCACCGCCTTCGCCGTACGGGTGGAACGGGAGCGGCGGCACGTCCTGCTCACCGTCGACGACGCCGGCCCGGGCGTCGCGGACCCCGACGCGGCGCTCACCCGGGGCGTCAGCGTGGGCGGTTCCACGGGGCTCGGCCTGGACATCGTGGCCCGCGCCGCCCGGGCCACGGACGGGGAGCTGACGATCGGCCGCGCACCGCTGGGCGGCGCGCGGGTACGGGTGTCGCTCGTCCTGGCGGGACCGCGGCCGGGGACGGGCTGAGGGGCGGACGGGGAGACGGACTGGGGAACGGGCTGAGCGACGGCAGGGGAAGGTCAGCGGCTGGTGCCGAAGTCCTGCGTCCACCAGGGGCCGCCGTCACCGGCATGGACGCCGATGCCTATCTCCTCGAAGTCGCAGTTGAGTATGTTCGCGCGGTGACCGGAGCTGTTCATCCAGGACTCCATCACGGCCTCGGCGTCGGCCTGGCCGCGCGCGATGTTCTCGCCCAGCGCCGACCACTGGTAACCGGCCGCCTCGACGCGGGAGGCCATAGTGGAGCCGTCGGGACCGGTGTGGGACATCACGCCGCTGGCGGCCATCACGTCGCTGTAGTCGTCCGCGGCCTGGGTCAGCCGGGCGTTCTCGGTGAGCGGGGAGCAGCCGGCCGCCGCCCGTTCCTCGTTGACCAGCGCGAGGACCTGCGCCTCGGGACCGCCGGAGACGGACGTGGTGGTGCCGGACGTGGAACCCGTTCCCGAATCAGAGCCCGAACCAGATCCCGAGCCGGTGCCGTCGCTGCCTCCGGCGCCGCTCCCTGTCGACTGCTCGCCCCCGTCCTGGGCCGCCGCCCGGGAGGACGTCTCGGCGGCGGGCTCCGTGGTCCTGGTCGGACTCGGCTTCTTCTTCGCCGCGGGCGTGGTGGCGCTCCTGCTCGGTGAGGGGCTCGCCGAGGTGCTCGGGGTGGCGGACGGCGAGGCCGAGGGCGATGTGGTGCTCGCCGCGTCCTCGGCGCCGCCGGTCTCCTCGGCGGCGCTCGCGGCGACGTGGTCCGACCGTCCGTCGTCCTCGCCCCCGACGGTCGCCAGCGTGATCCCGACGCCGGCCGTGACCGTGACGGCGCCGAGCACCAAAGCGGTGCTGCGTGCCCGGCGTCCCCCGGACGGGCGGGCGTGGGAGCGGGTCGGACGGACGGCTCGGCGGGAACCCATGCGCAGTGCACCTCGGCTGGTCGTTCGGCGGACAGGGCCCGGTGGACGCGACCGCGTCCACCGGGACTGTGCGGGGGGATGCCGAGAGCCTAGGGCGGGCCCGGTACGGACACGGGCGCCGGAGGCCAACTTCAAGAAGCCTTAAGGAAGCGACCAGACTCCCTTGAGGAACCGGGCCCGGACCGGGGCGCCGGGGCAGCCGTGGCGGGCGACGAGGCCCAGGGCACCGACCGCGGCGCTCGCCGCCAGGGCAGGGTGCCGCGTCCGCTCAGACGGCGAACTCGGTCGGCGGCAGGCCGAGGGCGGTGCACGCCTCGCGCACGGCCTGCTGCTCGGCCGGTTCGAAGACGCCGTCCGCCCCGGCGACCACGATGCCGGTCTGGATGACCGCGCGGGCCTCGGCGGGCTTCTTGGCGGCCTTGGCGATCACCTGGAGAGCCTCCGCCTTGCCCGCGTGGAAGTCGGTGAGCAGCCGGTCCACATGCTGGTTGAACCGCTGGCGGAGCTGGTCGGCGGGGAAGTTCTGCAGCACGTCGTTGGTGACGATCAGCTCCTCCACCCGCTGCCGCTCGGCCGGCTCCACCTGTCCGTCCGCCGCGGCCACCAGCGCGCACATCGCCATGCTCGCGTCCCGGTAGGCACCGCTCTTCAGCTCCGTCTTGACCGACGCCAGCTGCGACTTGAACAGGCCGATCAGCTGCGCCTTGGCGCCGCCGGAGGACGACCCCGAGCCGTGCCCCTGACCCTGGCCGTGAGCACCGTAGGCCCCCTGGCCCTGACCGCCGTACGGGCTCTGCCCCTGACCGCCGTACGGGCTCTGCCCGTGCCCACTGCCCGTGCCGCGCGCGCTCTGGGACTGCTGGAGGTTCTTGGCCTGGTCCTTGATCCGGTCCCACATCGCCACTGGTGCCACCTTCTGCCGCTGTCGTGTACGTCTGCTGTCGTACGAGGTCTGCTGTCGTACGAGGCCTGCTGTGCGCATGCCGTCGGGCACGCTACTGCGTGCCCACCCGATCAAACGCCTCCGGACGGCACGCGGTTCCCGTGGGCAAAGGAAAAGCAAAACGGCCGGCGCTCCGCCGCGGCGACGGCCGCTCGGGACACGGGCCCAACTCGTGTGCCGGTGAACGCCCTTCTGCCTCTACTCTTCTCCATGCACGTATCTTCTACATGTACGTAGAAGCACCTGTCTCATGAAGGAGTGGACGCCACGATGGTGTTCAAACGACTGCTCGGCTCGCTCGGCGTGGGCGGGCCCACGGTCGACACGGTTCTCGCCCCGGGCGCGGCCCGCCCCGGTGCGGCGCTCACCGGCGAGGTACGGCTCAAGGGCGGCAGCGCCGACTTCGACGTCGAGCACATCGCGCTGGAACTGGTGGCCAGGGTCGAGGCCGAGCACGCCGAGGGCGAGAGCGAGGGCGCGGTCGTCTTCGACCGGTTCCTCGTCGGCGGCGGATTCCGGCTCGCCGAGGGCGAGGAGCGCACCGTGCCGTTCAGCGTGCCGCTGCCGTGGGAGACCCCGGTCACCGAGCTGTACGGGCAGGGCCTGGGCATCGTGCTCGGCGTGCGCACCGAACTGTCGGTGGCGGGCGCCCGGGACAAGGGCGACCTGGACCAGCTCACCGTGGCACCGCTGCCCGCCCAGGAGGCGATCCTGGAGGCGCTCGGACAGCTCGGCTTCGGCTTCCGCTCCGCCGACCTGGAGTACGGCCGGATCGGCGGCACCGGTCAGCAGCTGCCGTTCTACCAGGAGATCGAGCTGGTCCCGGCCCCGCAGTACGCCCACCAGGTCAACGAGATCGAACTGACCTTCCTCGCCCACCCCGGCGGCCTGGAGGTCGTCCTGGAGGCCGACAAGCGCGGCGGGTTCTTCACCGAGGGACACGACGCCCTCACCCGCTTCACCGTCGGCCACCACGACACCCGCGACTGGAACACCGAGGTCGACGGCTGGATCCGGGAGCTGATCGACCACCGGGCCTCCTACGGGTCGCACGCCTCGTACGGGCACCACGGCCACGAGGAGTACCACGGCGGTCACCACTCCGGCCCGGGCATCGGCACAGCCGTCGCCGCCGGTGCCGCGGGCCTGGCCGTGGGCGTCGTCGGCGGGATGGTCGCGGCCGAAGTCGTCGACGAGGTCGGTGACTTCTTCGAGGGCGACGACGAAGGGGACGAGGAGGACGAGGGCTGAGCCCACCGGCCGGCCGACGGGCGGGTGGAACGAAGGGCCGAAGGGCCGTCGGTGGCCTTTACGCGCGGCGTGCCCCTCACCCTGAGCGCACCATGGGGCGCCCGAACGCACGTGAATGTCACGGCAGTTGAAGGAGCGCCCCTGGTGTGCTCCGGCTGCCCCGGGGTCTTCGCCGAAGTGGCGCTTACCGCTCCGGGCGGTCGGAAAGGCTGTCCGCGTGCATCCGGCGGACGCCGGTGCCGTGCCGGAGCGCTCGGGACGGACGGTGCCCGCCGGCCCGTTCCCGGGCGCGCCCCACGCGGACGACCAAGGAGGACCTCCCATGCCGCCCACAGCCGACGAGCGCGAACTCTTCGACGAACTGCGGGAACTGCTGGCCGTCACCGTCGAGGACGTGTCCGTCGAGGAGGTCGGCCTCGACAGCGACCTGAAGGACGACCTCGGTGTCGACTCGCTGGCCCTGCTGGAGCTGATCGCGGCGATCGAGGACCGCTGGCAGGTCCAGGTGCCGATGGACGACGCGGCGCGGCTGACCACGGTCCGTGAGATCGTCGACCACCTCCTCGCCGTGGTCCCCGCCCCGGCCGGCGGCGCCGCGTGAGCCGACCGGACCGGGCCGCGCGGTCCCGTGACGAGACCGCCGCCGTCGTCACGGGGCTGGGCATGACCACGGCCCTGGGCGGTGACGTCCCGTCCACGTGGTCGGCGCTGCTGGACGGCGCCTGCGGGGTCGAGAGCCTCGACTTCGGCGCCCCGGACGGCCCGTCCCAGGTGTATCCGGCGGCGCCCGCCGCCGTGGACCCCGGCTCGGAGCTGTCGCCCGCGAAGGCCGCGCACTGCGACCGCTCCGCGCAGTTCGCCCTGGTCGCCGCGCGGGAGGCGCTGCGCGACGCCGGCCTGGCGGGGACGTCCCTGGCGGAGGGCGGCTCCCGGGTCGTCGTCATCGTCGGTGTGGGGCTGGGCGGGCTCATCAGCATCCTGGAGCAGAACCGCAGGCTGGAGACCGGCGGTCCCGGCCGGGTCAGCCCCCGGGCCATCCCGGTCATGCTGCCCAACCACGCCGCCGCCGAGGTGGGCCTGATGGTCGGCGCCACGGCCGGGGTGCACACCCCGGTCAGTGCCTGCGCCTCCGGCGCCGAGGCCCTCGCGCAGGCCCTCGCCCTGATCCGGGAGGACCGCGCCGACGTGGTGATCGCGGGCGGTGCGGAGGCCGGCCTGCACCCCCTGGTCTTCGCCGGGTTCGCCCGGCTGCGCGCCCTGTCCCGGCGGTGCGACGAGCCCGAGCGGGCCTCCCGTCCGTTCGACGCCGACCGCGACGGCTTCGTGATGGGGGAGGGCGCCGGCGTGCTGGTGGTGGAGAGCGCCGGGCACGCCGCCGCCCGCGGCGCCCGGGTGCACTGCCGCCTGACCGGCGCGGGCATCACCAACGACAGCCATCACGTCGCCCAGCCGGCGCCCGGCGGCACGGGCTGCGCCGCCGCCGTGAGTGCCGCCCTCGACGACGCAGGTCTCCTCCCGGAGGAGGTCCGGCACGTCAACGCGCACGCCACTTCCACACCCGTGGGCGACCTCAGCGAGGCCCAGGCCCTGCACACGGCGTTCGGGAAGGCGCTGGACGACGTGGCGGTCAGCGCGACCAAGGCGGCCCTCGGGCACACCCTGGGCGCCGCCGGCGCCATCGAGGCCGTCACCACCGTCCTCGCCCTGCGGGACAGAACGGCGCCGCCCACCCGGAGCCTCGAACGCGTGGACCCGGCGATCGAGCTGAACGTGGTCGGCCGCGACCCCGAACCGCTGCCCGCCGGGCCGCTCGCGGCGGTCAGCACCAGCATGGGGTTCGGCGGGCACAACGTCGCGCTCGCCTTCACCACCGTCCCGTGAGCCGGCCCCACCGCGCGGACCCCCGCCCCGTCGGCGCCGGGGGCCCCCCGGAGAGGGCGGCGGACCGGCCGCGCACCGTGCTGATGTGTCCCGGGCAGGGCGCCTATCTCCCCGGCGCCCTGCGCCACCTGCGCGAGGTGCCCGCGGTCGCCGGGGTGCTGGCGACCGTGGACACCCACGCGCCGGACCGCGGCCCCGCCGCCGTGCCGGTCGGCCGGCTCCTCACCGAGGCGGACGCCCCGGGGCCCGAGGAGCTCCTGCGCGCGGATCCGCTCGGCTTCGACCTGGCCACCTACGCCGCGGTGGTCGCCGCCGCCACCGTCCTGCTCGACCTCGCCGGCCCCTGGATCGACGCGGTCCTCGGCCACAGCGTCGGCGACCTGGCGGCCCTCACCGTCGCCGGGGCCGTCACCGTGCGCCAGGGCGTCCAGCTGCTGCGCGTACGGGACCGGCTGCTGCGCACCGCCGGACTGCCGGCGGCCGGCATGGTGGCCACCGACGCCGGCGCCGACCGGGCGGCGCACCTGCTCCGTGTCTGCGGCACGGAGCGGGTGCGGATCGCCGCCCGCAACGCGCCCGCCCAGACGGTCCTCGCCGGTCCCGACGGCCAGCTCGCCCGCCTCCAGCGGGCGCTGCTGGACGACGGGCACCGGGTGACCCGGCTGACCAGCCGCACCGCCTTCCACCATCCGCTGCTCGGGGAGGTCCACCGGTCCCTCCGCCGTCTGCTGCGGACCCAGCCGGTCGCCCGCCCCGCCCTCGCCGTGCACACCGCCGCCGGGCACCGGGCGCGCACCCCCGCCCAGCTGCGCACCGCGGCCGCCGCCCACCTCACCGAACCCATGGCCCTGCACCAGACCCTGCGCGCCCTGCGCCAAGGCGGCTTCACCACCTACCTCGACAGCGGCCCCAGGGCCCTGCTCAGCGCCCTGGTCAAGGCCAACCTCCCCGGCTGTGCCACCGCCGCGCCGCTGCGCACCCCCGTGGGCGTCGAACGCATACGGCAGCGCCTCACCGCCGTCGCCCCGCCGCACCGCCCCGGTCGGGGCGCTTGGTAGTCTGCCCGGGCCAGTCACGCCACCTCGGTGGTCAGGGAATCCGGTGGGAATCCGGAACTGACGCGCAGCGGTGAGGGGGACGGGCGGGGCACTGACGCCACTGGGACAGGAACCGCGCGACGGCGGGAACGGTCCTGGGAAGGCGCCCCGTCCGGACGAACCCGAGTCCGAAGACCTGCTGGCACCTCCGCACCCCGTGCGGAGGTCGACCGTAGGCCAGGCTCCGCGTCCAGAGCCCCGACACCCGAGGCATGCCCGTGCTCCGTTCCGTCCCCCGTTCCGCAGCCCTGCTGCTCACCTCCGTCCTGCTGCTCACCGCCTGCGGCACCACTGACGGGAAGGACACGGCCACCGGCGGCTCCCCGTCCGCCGGCCGGCCGGTCACCATCGAGAACTGCGGACACCGCGTCACCCTGGAGTCGGCGCCGCGGCACGCCGTCTCCCTCGACCAGGGCAGCACCGAGATCCTGCTCTCCCTCGGGCTCGCGGACCGCCTGGCCGCCACCGCGACCTGGACCGACCCCGTGATGAAGGGGCTGGAGAAGGCGAACGCCGGGGTGCCCCGCCTCGCCGACAACGCCCCCTCCTTCGAGAAGGTCCTGGACGCCGGACCCGACTTCGTCACCGCCTCGTTCGTCTCCACGCTCGGCACGGGCGGCGTCGCCACCCGCGAGCAGTTCGAGAAGCTGGGCGTGCCCACCTACGTCTCCCCGTCCGACTGCGGCGCGGGCAAGGACAACGACAGCGGCGGCGACGGCTCCCGCAGCACGCCGCTCACCCTGGAGGCGGTGTACGGCGAGATACACGACCTGGCGCACGCCTTCCGGGTGGACGAGCGCGGTGACCGACTGGTGAAGCGGCTCAGGACGCGGGTCCGCGAGGCCACCGACGGCCTCCAGGTGTCCGACGTCTCCCTCATGTACTGGTTCGCCAACTCCCAGTCGCCCTACCTCGCCGGGTGCTGCGGCGCCCCCGGTGCCATCACCCGCGCCCTCGGTGCGCGGAACGTCTTCTCCGACACCCACGACGAGTGGCCCCAGATCAACTGGGAGACCGTCGCCGACCGCGACCCCGACGTCATCGTCCTCGGCGACCTGACCCGCGAGTCCCAGACCGCCGAGACCGCCAAGGCCAAGATCCAGTTCCTGGAGACCGACCCGGCCACCCGCAACCTCACGGCCGTGCGGAAGAAGCGGTACGTCCTGCTCAGCGGACAGGCGATGAACCCGTCCGTCCGCACCGTGGAGGGCATCGAGAAGGTCGCCGCCGGCCTGCGGGACCTCGGGTTCGCCAAGTGACCGGCATACGGACCCCCTTGCTCACCGCGGCCGGGCTGGCCGCGCTGGCCGCCTCGGTCGCCGCCGCGGTGACCATCGGACCGGCCGACATCTCCACCGCCGACGTATGGGCCTCGGTCGCCGCCCACCTCGGGCTGGGCCGCACCGACCTCGCCCCGCTGCGCGACGGCATCGTGTGGGACCTGCGCATGCCGCGCACGATGCTGGCCGCGGTGTGCGGCGCCGGCCTCGCGCTGTGCGGGGCGGTCATGCAGTCCCTGCTGCGCAACCCGCTGGCCGACCCGTTCGTCCTCGGGGTCTCCTCCGGCGCCTCGACCGGGGCGGTCGCGGTGATCGTGCTCGGTGTGGGCGGGGGAGCGGTGTCGCTGTCCGCCGGCGCGTTCTTCGGCGCGCTGTTCTCCTTCGGGCTGGTCCTGCTGCTCAGTCACAGCCTCGGCGGCGGCGTCGACCGGGTGGTGCTGTCCGGGGTGGCCGCCATGCAGCTGTTCTCCGCGCTCACCTCGTTCACCGTACTGACCTCGGCGGACGCGGAGACCACCCGGGGCGTGATGTTCTGGCTGCTGGGCTCGCTCACCGGCGCCGGCTGGAGCGAGGTGCTGCTGTGCGCCGGGGCGCTGGCCGCCGTACTCGTGGTCTGCCTGGTCCACTCCGCCACCCTGGACGCCTTCGCCTTCGGCGAGGAGGCCGCCGCGGGCCTCGGGGTGCGCGTGGCCCGCACCCGCCTCGTCCTGCTGTGCGCCACCGCCCTGCTCACCGCCGCCCTGGTCAGCTGCGCCGGGGCGATCGGCTTCGTCGGACTGGTCCTGCCGCACGCCACCCGCGCGCTCACCGGCGCCGCCCACGCCCGGCTGCTGCCGGTCACGGTGCTGACCGGGGCCGTCTTCCTGGTGTGGGTCGACACCCTCGCCCGTACCGTCCTCGACCCGCGGGAGATCCCGGTGGGAGTGGTGACGTCCCTCATCGGCGTGCCCGCCTTCGTGGCCGTCCTCCACCGGGGCCGGAGGCGGACGTGAACGAGCCCGAGACCGTCGTCTCCGAGACGACGGGTGGGACGGCCGGTCCCGAGACGACCCGTGAGACGGCCGGCCCCGGGACGGCTGTCCCCGAGACGACCCGTGAGACGGCCGGCCCCGGGACGGCTGTCCCCGAGACGGCTCGCGAGTCCGCTGCTCCCGGGGCCGGGGGCCTGCGGGCCGACCGCGTGGGCCGGCGCGCGGGCGGCCGGCTCGTCGTGGACGGCGTCACCCTCGCCCCCCGCCCGGGTGAGACGGTCGGCCTGCTCGGGCCCAACGGGTCGGGAAAGTCCACGCTGCTCAGACTGCTCGCGGGCGTGCTCCGGCCCGCCGCCGGCGTCGTCACCCTCGACGGCAGGCCGCTGACCGGCGTCGGCCGCCGGACCGCGGCCCGCCGTATCGCCACCGTCGAACAGCACGCCCACACCCAGACCGAACTGACCGTCCGCGACGTCGTCGCCCTCGGCCGCATCCCGCACCGCCGCCCCTGGGCGGCCGGGTCGGCCGCGGACGGCCGGGCCGTCGCCGCCGCCCTCGACCGCACCGGCCTCACCGACCGGGCGGACCAGTCCTGGCACACCCTGTCCGGCGGCGAACGCCAGCGCGCCCAGATAGCCCGCGCCCTCGCCCAGCAACCGCGCGAACTGCTGCTGGACGAACCCACCAACCACCTCGACATCCAGAACCAGCTCGACCTGCTGGAACTGGTCGTGAGCCTGCCCGTCACCACGGTCGTCGCCCTGCACGACCTCAACCTCGCGGCGATGTACTGCGACCGCGTCCTCGTCCTCGGCGAGGGCCGGGCCGTCGCCGAAGGAACCCCGGGCGACGTCCTGACCCCCGCCCTGATCGAACGGGTCTACGGCGTCCGCGCCGAGGTCACCGACGGCGGCCACGGCCGCCCCGTCATCCGCTTCCTGCGCCGCACCGACCGACCGTTGCCGCCCTTGACCTGATGCTCACCCCCGGCCGGTGAGGTACCGGTGGAGCATGGCGACGAGTGCGTCCTCCAGGCGCCGGACGCCCAGCGGGTCGGGAGCCGAACAGACCTTGTGGACCACCAGCTCCACCGTGGTCACCGCGAGCCGGGCGGCGGCCTCGGTGTCGGCCACCCCCAAGCCGGACATCGCCTTCCACGGCTACCGGCGCCAGGGCCGGACCGGCCCCGGCTGAGCCTCGGCCGAGTCCGGCACCGGAGGGCGCGGCCACCTCGCAGGCCGCGCTCGCTGGAGGGAACCGGCCGCGCCTTCCGGCGGACGGGTATGCCACCCACGCCACCCCCTGCTCGTCGGTGCAGACCAGGGACACGATGCACCCGGCCCGACCGGGTGTGTCAAGGGTCGAGTGGCGACCGGAAAACCTCGAACCGACGTCAACGCGTCGCTGACCCAAGGGTGTTGACACCGCCACTTGGTCTAGTCCATTGTGAGGCCTCGTTCGGCGGGTGGCACAGGAGACCGGTGCCCGCCGCCCCGCACCGCTCCGCCGCCCGGCCCGAGCGGAACCCGTAGCCCCTCCCGCGTGCGCACAGTGGCACGCCCTCCGCACAGACCGCCGCGCACGGCAGGTGCGACGGCGACGACTTGGAGCACCACATGGCCGCACCCCACCCCTACCTGTACCGAGCCGCCTCGGACATCCCCTACTTCAGCGCGGACGCGGACACCTACCTCGCCCGCACCCCGCTGCGCGACCTGGAGAAGACCCGCCCCCTGCGGGTGCTGACCGAGGAGCAGTTCGCGCACTGGCAGACGTACGGCTACACCGTCGTCGAGCAGGCCGTGCCCGCCGAGCACGCCCGGCGCCTGCTGGACTTCGCCTGGGAGTTCCAGGGCCTGGACCCCGACCGCCCCGAGACCTGGTACGAGGAGCGCCCCTACCGCTCCGACCTCGACCGCGAACTGCACATCTACGGCTTCGTCGAGGCCTACCACCACCAGCTCGTCTGGGACAGCCGCCAGACCCGGCGGGTCTACGACGCCTTCGCCGACGTGTGGGACTGCGCGGAGCTCTGGGTCACCCTGGACCGCCTCAACCTCAACCCGCCCAACGTCAAGAACCGCGACCGCGCCCTGATCGAGCAGCGCGAGCGCGGCTTCGACATCGAACTCCACTGGGACGTCGACACCACCCTCGGCGTCCTGCCCCAGCGGGTCCAGGGCATCGTCGCCCTCGACGACACCGAGCCGGACCACGGCGGCTTCCAGTGCTGCCCCGAACTCTTCCGCCGCTTCGACAAGTGGAAGGCCCTCCAGCCCGCCGGCCGCGACCCCATCCGGCCCGCCATCGACCGCGCCGAACTGCCCGTCGTACGGCCCGACTTGAAAGCCGGCGACCTGCTGATCTGGAACGGCCTGCTCGCCCACGGCGTCGCGCCCAACACCTCGGGCGCCGGGGTGCGCGCCGTGCAGTACCTGTCGATGATGCCCGCGCTGGAGGAGCACGAGGAACTGCGCCGCTCCCGCGTCGAGTCCTGGCGCACCCTCGCCACCCCCGAGTGGAACGCCACCCTGCTCGGCGACGCCCGCCGGCCCGAGTCCGAGCGGTACCCGACCGCCGAACTGAACGACCTGGGCGCCCGCCTGCTCGGCCTGAGGTCCTGGCACGACGGGAGCGACACCGACCAGCCCACCGGGGACACCGCATGCGCCGCGTCTGCCTGACCCTGCCCACCGACCGGGCCTGCCCCGAGACCGTCACCGCCCTCGGCGCGGAGGCGGCGTACGCCGTCGAACGCCACACCGACGTCGAGGTCCGGATGCTGATCCTCGACTCCTGCGCCCCCGCCGTGCGCGCCGCGCACGCCGCGGCGATCCGGCGCCTGCCCGCCCACCCGCGCATCACCGTCCACCACCTCGACGAGGCCGCCCAGCGCGCCTTCCTCACCCGCGTCGTCACCCGCTCCGGCAGCGCCGAACCCGACCTCCTCCTCGACCTGCTCCTCCCCGACGGCCTCTCCTACGGCGCCTGCACGAACCGCGCCTTCCTGATCGCCGCCGCGCTCGGCTGCGAGTCCGTCCACCGCCGCGACTCCGACAGCCGCTACCAGCGCCTGGACGGCCGTACGGTCTTCCCCGTCCGCCACGAACTGGCCGCCCTGGGCAGACCCGCCGGACAGGCCGGGACCGAGGTCACCGACACCGACCTGCCGGCGGCGTACGCGAACCGGACGGTGGCGATGGTGGGCGGCTCCTTCGTCGGTGAACCCTCCGTCGACATCACCCACATGCGCCGGACCGACCCCGACGCCCACCGCGACGTGGTCGGCCTGTGGGCACCGGCCCACTGGTCCGCCGCACGCAGACGCGAACTGGCCGAGGAGTCCTTCCGGGGCGCGGGCACCGAACCGTTCACCGGGGACCGCTCACTGCTGACCCTCGTCGACCCGATGCGCGTCGACATGTGCAACATCGCCTTCCACGGGGTGCACGAACGCGTGCCGCTGCCACCCGCCCGGGACACCATCGGCAGCGACTACTTCCTGATCCACCTGGTCCACGACGCCCGGCTGCCCGGCGTCCTGCACAACCGGCACATCGTCAACCACCACACCGGCGAACGCCGTACCGACGACGGCTTCCGCGCCTACCAGCTGCGCTTCGTCAAGTTCCTGCTGTCGATGTGCTACCTCCACCACGTCTACGACCGGATGGCGCGGGCCGGCGACGCCCTGCTGGACGACACCGGCCGGGTGCGTGCCGCCGCGATCGCGGCGTTCGCCCGGGAGAGCACCGGCCTCGACCGGACGGAGAACGTCCGGCGGCTGGACACGGTCGACACCGTCTACCGGCGCCTGGGCGGCCGGTACGCCGACGTCGCCGGCCTGGTGGCCGCCCGCCGCGCACGCCTCCTGGACGAGGCCTGCGACGACATGGCGGACTTCGCGCTGCTGACCGAGGCGTGGCAAGCGCTGATGTCCGCCGCCCGGGCCACCGAGCCGGCCGCACCGCCCGGGCAGCCCGCGTGAACACGCTGACCGGGACCGCCCCGGCGCTCAGCGCGCCGCTCGCCGCCGCCCTCGCGGCCCCCGGCCAGGACCGCCTCGTCCTGGACCTCGGCGGCGTCGCCCGTGCCCACGCCACGCTGCGCCGCGAACTGCCCGGCGTCCAGGTCCGCTTCGCCCTCAAGGCGTGCCCGGTGGACGAGGTCGTCGGCACGCTGGCCCGGGCCGGCGCCGGGGCCGACGCGGCGAGCCCCGCCGAGATCGGGCAGGCCCTGCGGGCGGGCGTGCCGGCCGGCCGCATCCACTACGGCAACACCGTCAAGTCCGACCGCGACATCGCCGCCGCCCACCGGCTCGGCGTCCGCGTCTTCGCCACCGACAGCCTGGAGGACGTGGCCGCCCTCGCCGCGCACGCGCCCGGCGCCCGGGTCTTCTGCCGGGTGGCGGCCGCGGGCCGGGGCGCGGTGTGGGGCCTCAGCCACAAGTTCGGGTGCGCGCCCGCGGACGCGGTCCGTGTCCTGGAACACGCCCGGGAGGCGGGGCTGGTGCCGTCCGGCCTCTCCGTGCACGTCGGCTCCCAGCAGATGACGGCCGAGGCGTGGCGCGTCGCCGTGGAGGACCTCGCCGAAGTGCTGCGCGCCCTGCGCCCGCGCGGCATCACCCCCGACCACGTCAACCTCGGCGGCGGCCTTCCGGCGGTGGGCTACCTCGACCGGCACGGCCACCCCCTCGACCCGCCGCTGGACAAGATCTTCGCGGTGCTCAGGGAAGGCATGGACACCCTGCGCCGGGCCCACGGCGGCCCCCTGGACTTCGTCGTCGAACCCGGCCGGTACCTCGTCGCCGACCACGGCGCCGTCCGCGCCCACGTCGCCCGGCTCGCCCGGCGCCGGGAACTGGGCGGGGCGCACCGGTACTGGCTCTACCTGAGCTGTGGCAAGTTCAACGGCCTCTACGAGATGGACGCGCTCCAGTACCGGCTGGTCTTCCCCGGCCGCACCGGCGGCCCCACCGTCCCGGCCGTGGTCGCCGGACCCACCTGCGACAGCGACGACGCCTACTGTCACGAGGACGGGCACGTCCGGGTGCCGGCGGACCTGGTGTCCGGCGACCCCGTCTGGGTGCTGTCCAGCGGCGCGTACGCCCTCAGCTACACCACCCGCGGCTTCAACGGCTTCCCCCCGCTGCCGTACACCGTCACCGGCGGCGCCGATGACTGAACCCGTACGGGTCCGCCGTATCACCGGGGCCGACTGGGACGCCGTCGCGGCACTGGAGCACGGCGCCTACGCCCCGCTCGGCCTGTCCGAGGGGCGGGCCGCGCTCCAGGCCCGGGCAGCCGCCTCTCCGGAGACCTGCTTCGTCCTCGACGCCGGCGGCCGGACGGCCGGGTACCTGCTGGCCCTGCCGTACCCGGCGCTGAGCATCCCCGCCCTCGGCCGGACCGAGCGGGCCCCCGCCGCGCCGCCCGGCGGCAACCTCCACCTGCACGACATCGTCGTCGCGCCCGCCCTGCGCCGCCGGGGACTGGCGCGGCACCTGCTGGGCCGGCTCACCGGCACCGCCCGCCTCCGCGGCGACGAGCGGATCTCCCTGGTCGCCGTGGGCGGCAGCGACCGGTTCTGGGCGGCCCGCGGCTTCGTACCGCACCCCGAGGTCACCCCGCCCGGCGGCTACGGCCCCGGCGCCGTCTACATGTCCCGGCCGGTGCCGGCCCCGCGTGAAGTGAGCTGATGCGCATGCCCCTGCTCCAGGACCCGTTCCGCCGCGGCCAGTTGGCGACAGCCGCGCTGTTCTGCTCCCTCGGGTTCCAGTACGCCACCTGGGCGGCGCGGATACCGGCCCTGAAATCGGACCTGGGGCTGAGCGCGGCCGAGGTCGGGGTGCTGCTGATGGCCGCCGGCGTCGGCGCCGCCGTCTCCTTCCCCCTGGTGGCCTGGCTGATGCGGCGCCTGGGCTCCCGGCGGCTCGCCCTGCTCTCCCAGCTCTGCCTGGCCCTGCTCCTGCTCGCCCTGGCGGCGGCGCCGAACCATCACGTGGCCCTGCTGGTCATGTGCGCCGACGGTGTGCTCGTGGGCTGTCTGAACGTCGCCATGAACGCGCAGGGAGCCGCTCTGGAGGCCAGGTTCGAGCGCACCACCATGGCCCGGCTGCACGCCGTGTTCAGCGCCGGATCACTGCTCGCCGCCCTGGTCGCCTCCGCCATGACCACGCTGACCGGGTCGGTCGGCGCGCACTTCGGCGTGGCCGTCGTCCTCCTGCTGGCCCTGGGCGCCACCGCCCGCACCGGACTGCTGGACGAGGAGGGCCGGGCCGGCAGCGGCGAGGCGACGGGCGCGCCCGTGCCGGACAAGCGCCGCCGGAGCTGGACCGTACCCACCGCGCTCACCCTGTGGATGTGCTGCGCCATGGCCTTCGGCACGGTCGCCGAGGGCGCGATGAACGACTGGTCCGCCCTCTACCTGAAGGACGTCGCCGGGGCGTCGGCCGGGCTCGCGCCGCTCGGCATCGCCGTGGTGTCGGGCGCCATGGTGATCGCCCGGCTCTTCGCCGACGGCCGGCGCGACCGCTGGGGCGACCGGCGGGTCGTCCTGCTCGGCAGCGCGCTGGCCGCCACCGCCCTGACCGGCGCCCTGCTGAGCGGCGGGGTGCTGCCGGCCCTGCTCGGCTTCGCCTGCGTCGGCCTCGGCATCGCCGCCGTGACGCCCTGCGTCTACGCGGCGGCTGCCCGGCAGGGCTCGGACGCGCTCACCCTCGTCGCCGCCATGGGCACCACCGGTCTGCTGGCCGGGCCGCCGCTCATCGGGTTCGTCGCGGACGCCGCCACCCTGGCGTGGGGCATGGGCGCCGTCGCCGGGTCGGCGGCCGTGGTGGTCCTGTGCGGTACGCGGATCAACTGGGGGCCGGCCCCCGCCGCGGCCCCCGCCGCCGTCGCGGTCACTCCTCCAGAGCCGCCTCGGGCCCCATGACGACGACCGGTTTCCCGGCCGGGTCCAGCGCCTTCAGCAGCACCCGCATGTGCTCCTCGCGCAGGGAGACACAGGCGTTGGTCGGTCCGCCGTGGTCGACGTGGATCCACACCCCGCCGCCCTTGTCCTCGCCCAGCGGACGGGTGTTGTCCAGCGGGGTCGTGCCGGGCACCCGGTTGTAGTCGATGGCGACGACGTAGTCGAACGAGCCCTCCAGCGACTCACCGAGGTGCCCGGTGCCCTCGGCGGAGAAGTCCGGGTCCTGGTCGTAGGGGAGCCGGGCCCACGGGGCGGGCAGCCGCCCCCCGGCGTCGCTGAGCGTGAACACGCCGATGGGGGTGCGCAGGTCCCCCGCCTCGTGGTCGCGGGTCCAGCCGCGCAGCCCGTTGTGCGCCGGCCACGGACCGGCGACGGCCCGCCAGCCGTGCTCGGCGTCCCGCTCGTACAGCACGACCCGGGCCCGGTTGCCGTCCTGAGTCGTACCCCGCACCACCACGGCCTGCCGGGTGTCGGCCGGGACCCGGTCGCGCAGGGCCGGCCCGACACCGGGGAGCGGGCGGGGGACGGTTCTCACCGGAGGGGGACCGGGCGCGGGCGTGCCCTGCGCGGAGGGGCCGCGCGGCTCCGGGGTACAGCCGGTTCCCAGCAGGCCGGTGCACACCACGGCGCCGAACGCGCACACCAGCACTTTCCTCAGCGTCATACCGAACTCCGCCTCCGTACGTGGACCTAGTCATTGCTTGACCGCTTCCGGTACGGGATCCCCGCGGGCCGCCCCGCCTCCCCCGTTCGGCTCAGACGGCGGCCCGGTGGCGGGAAGGGCTCACCCGACCGGGACCGGCGCACCCGTCCGGCCGCCGAGCGCCGCGGAGAACCGGTCCGTGACCTCCGCCAGGGCACCGGCCGCGTCCGGTGCGACCGTCAGGGTCCCGTCGTCGCCGACGACGATGCTCCGGTCGAGGGTGAACCAGCCCGGCACGATGTGCGCGGCGCCCATCGAACTGAGGACCGGACGCAGGGCGTAGTCGATGGCCAGGACGTGGGCGGTGCTGCCGCCGGTGGCCAGCGGCAGCACCGTCTTGCCGGCCAGGGCGTACTGCGGGAGCAGGTCGAGCAGCGACTTCAGCAGCCCGGAGTAGGCGGCCTTGTAGACGGGGGTGCCGATGACCACCCCGTCCGCCCGTTCGAACAGGGCGGTGGCCTCGACGATCGCCGGGTGGCGGAAGTCGGCGCCGAGCAGCGCGTCGGCCGGCAGGGTGCGGACGTCCAGGGGCGTCACCTCGTGGCCCTGCGCGCGGAGCCGGTCGTCGAGGTGGCGCAGCAGCCGTGCGGTGCGGGAAGCGGGGGAGGGGCTGCCGGAGACGGAGAGGAGGAGAGCCATGAGGGACCTTCCGGAGGCGGGGAGGGGAACGGTCGGTGGGGAGCGGCGCTCACCAGCTGCTGGACTCCACCGTGATCAGGGGCCGCAGATCGTTGCGCAGGGTCTCCAGGAACGTGACGAGCTCGGCGGCCACCGAGCGGTGCTGGAGGTCGTTGAGCACGTCGTGCCGGGCGCCGCGGACCAGTGAGAGACGGGCCCGGGGGAGCGCGGCGGCGGTGCGGGCCAGGGCCGCGTGGTCGGCGAGCGGGTCGGCGTCCCCGGCGAGCAGCAGGACGGGGAGGGCGAGGCCGGCGTCGTGGACCGCCGCGAGCAGCGGCTCGGGCAGCGCGTCGTCGAGGGCGCCCCGGCGCACCCGCGGGTCCTGGCTGAGCACGGTCCGGTGGGCGGGGCAGGAGGTGCGGACGTCGAGTTCGTCCTCCCAGGTGCCGGCCGCGGCACCCGCGCGGCCCGGCGGTCCGGCCAGTACGACGGCGTCCGGCGCCACGGCGGCGGGGAACTCCGGCCGTCCGAGCAGCGCCGCGAGGGCGGCGGCCCCCGAGTCGGCACCTATCAGCACGACGGGACGGACCACCCCCTCGGCACCGGCCGAGCCCTCGACCGCCTCGGCCAGCCGGCTGCCGAACCGGGCCAGCGAGCCCGGCAGGTCGGTGGCGTCGAGGTCCGGGGCGCCGGTCACCCGGACGCGGTAGGCGTCGGCGGCGAGCCTGCGGCCGAGCCGGCCGTAGGTCGCGGGCGTCTCACCGCGGCCGGGTACGACGAGAACGGTGCCGCGGGTGCGCAGCCCCTGGGGGGCGTGGTGGTCGGCGTACCGGTTCATGTCAGGCCCTCCGGTCCGCGAGGCGGCGCGCCTCGGTGTGGCGGTTGGCGGGGACGGGCAGCCCGAGGTGGCCGCGCAGCGTGTCGGCGGTGTACTCGGTGCGGAACAGACCGCGCTTCTGGAGCAGCGGGACCACTCCGTCGACGAACAGCTCCAGTTCCTCGTCGGTGCGGAAGGCGAGGTTGATCCCGTCGAAGGCACCGGCCGTGAACCACTCCTCGATGGTCCCGGCGACCGTCCCGGGCGCTCCGACGAAGGGGGAACGCCGGAACTCGTTCACCGACTCCGCCACCTGGCGGAGCGTGAGGCCCTGTTCCCGCGCCCGCTCGATGATCTTCGCGGCCCCGGTGCGTCCGCCCTTCTCCGCGAGGTGGGCGACGTCCGGGAAGGGCGCGTCGAGGTCGTACACGCTGAAGTCGTGGGCACCGAAGGAGCGGCCGAGCAGGGCGAGGTTGCTCGCGAAGTCGTCGTCCTCCTCGAAGATCTCGCGTTCCCGGCGGCGGGCCGCCTCGTCGGTGGCGGCCACCACCGGCCCGCCGTGGACGAAGATCTTGATGTGCTCGGGGTCGCGGCCGTAGGAAGCGGTGCGCCGCTTGACGTCGGCGTAGTACTCCCGCGCCTGTGCCAGCGAGCCGCCCGGCGCGTAGACGCCCTCGGCGACCCGGGCGGCGAGGTCGCGGCCCTCCTCGGACACTCCGGCCTGGAAGATCACCGGCTGGCCCTGCGGCGAGCGCGAGATGTTGAGCGGCCCGGCCACCTTGAAGTGCTCCCCGACGTGGTCGAGCGCGTGCAGCTTGGCCGGGTCCAGGAAGACGTTCCGCTCGACGTCCGCCGGGAAGGCGTCGTCCTCGTAGGAGTCCCACAGGCCGCGGGCGACCTGCACGAACTCCAGGGCGCGTCCGTAGCGGGTCGTGTAGTCGAGGTGCTCGTCCAGCCCGTAGTTGCGGGACGTGCCGGTGTCGAAACTGGTGACGACGTTCCACCCGGCCCGCCCGCCGCTGATGTGGTCCAGCGAGGCGAACCGCCGGGCCAGGTTGAACGGTGAGTTGTACGTCGAGCTGGCCGTGCCCACCAGGCCCAGGCGCCGGGTGTGGGTGGCGACCGCGGACAGCAGGGTGAGGGGTTCGAGCCGGTTGAGGTAGTGGGACGGGTAGGTGGCGTTGATGAACTGGCTGTCGACGATGAACAGCGCGTCGAACAGGGCGTGTTCGGCGGCCTGCGCCTGCCGGATGTAGTAGCCGATGTCGATGCTGGCGTTCTTCGCGACGCGCGGGTCCTTCCACAGGCCGTGCTGGCCGGGACCGCCGACGCCGTAGGGGTGCAGGGCGAGATGGAGCGTGCGGGACATGGGTGTTCCTGTCTGTGAGGGGGCGCGGGGAGCGGTCAGGTGTGCAGCAGGGCGCGCAGGCGGTCGCGTTCGGCCCGGTCGGCGGAGGCGCCGCGCAGGGCCGGGGCCGAGCCGACCAGCAGACGGGTGTAGGGGTGGGCGGGACGGTTGACGATGTCCTGGGCGGCGGCGGTCTCGACCAGTTCGCCCCGGTAGAGGACGGCGACCCGGTCGGCGGTCCCGGCGACCGAGCCGAGGTCGTGGGAGATGAACACCAGGGCCACCCCGCTCGCGCGCAGTTCCTTGAGGATGTCGAGGATCCGGACCCGGTTGGCGGAGTCCAGGGCGCTGACCGGCTCGTCGAGGATGACCAGGCGCGGCTCGGTGACCAGGGCCCGGGCCACCGCGACGCGCTGGCGCTGACCGCCGGAGAGCTCACCGGGCAGCCGGCCGAGCAGATCGGCGGTCAGCCGCACGCGGTCCAGGAACGCGCGGGCGCGGCCGGCCGCTTCCTCGCGCGAGGCGCCCCGTACGAGCAGCGGTTCGGTGAGGGACTCCTCGATCGTCAGGTCCGGGTCGAGGCTGCGCAGCGGGTCCTGGAAGACGTACTGGACCACGCCCCGGCGGCGCAGGGCCCGCCACTGGCGGTCGCCGTGGCCGGTGACGTCCTCGCCGTCGATGACGACCGACCCGGCGGAGACGGGCACCAGGCCCAGTACCGCCCGGGCGAGGGTGGACTTGCCGGAGCCGGTCTCACCGATGACGCCGACGGTCTCGCCGGGCGCCACGCTCAGCGAGACACCGTCCAGGGCGCGCCGGCGCCGGCGGCGCGGGCCGTAGTGCACGGTGAGGCCGGTGACCTGGAGGACGGGACGCGGTGGCGGGATCACGGGGTCTCCTTCGCGGGGCGCGGGGTGAGGAACTTCTCCAGGCCGTATCTCTCGTGCTCGGCGACGAGCAGCCGGGTGTACTCGTGCCGCGGGTTTTGGAGCACCGCCCGCGTCGGGCCCTGCTCCACCACCTCGCCGCGCCGCATGACCAGCACCTCGTCGCACAGCTGGGCGACCACGGCGAGGTCGTGGGAGACCACGACGAGGGCCAGTCCGGAGCGTTCCCGCAGGTCGGCGAGGAGGTCGAGGATCTCGGCCTGGACGGTGACGTCCAGCGCGGTGGTGGCCTCGTCGGCGATGAGGACGCGGGGCCCGGCCGCGATCGCCGCCGCGATCAGCACCCGCTGGAGCATGCCGCCGGACAGCTCGAACGGGTACTGGCCGTAGACCAGCCCGGGGTCGCGCAGCCGTACCGCGCCCAGCAGCTCCACGGCGCGTCTGCGGGCCTCGCGCCGTTTCAGGCCGAGTTTGACCCGGACCACCTCGGCGATCTGCGCGCCCACCTTGACCGAGGGGTCCAGGTAGGACGCCGGGTCCTGGAAGACGGCGCTGATGGTGGCGCCCCGCAGCGCGGTCCACCGCGCGGGCGTCAGCGCCGCGATGTCGGTGCCCTCGATCTCGATCGTGCCGCCGCTGACCTCGAAGCGGCCGGGCAGGATGCCGAGCGCGGCCCGGCAGGTGAGGGTCTTGCCGCTGCCCGACTCGCCGACGATGCCGACCGTCCGGCCGGGCGTCAGTTCGAAGCTGACGCCGTGCACGATCTCCCGGCCGCCGGCCCGGTCGGTGACGCGCACGTCACGCAGGGACAGGACGGGCGGGGCGGGGACGCCGGCCGCGGAGTTCGGGCCGGCGAGGTCCTGGGACAGGGCCGTCATCGCGCACCTCCGGCGGAAGCGGGGTCCGGCCCGTTCACCCGGCGGGCGCGGAGCAGCGCGCGGCCGGCCTCGCCGGAGACGTCGCGGATCGCGTCGGCGAGCAGGTTGCCCGCCCAGACGGTCACCGTGATCAGCACCGCGGGGGCCACCGGCGCCCACGGCTTCTGGCCGAGATAGCCCAGGTCGGAGGCGAGCAGCCCGCCCCAGGTCGGTTCCGGTGGCTGTACGCCGATGCCGAGGAAGGTCAGGCTGGAGACGATGACGAACCCGGTGCCGACGGTCTGCGCGAACGCCACCGCGATCGGCGCCAGCACCTTGGACCGGACGTGGCGCCGCACGATCCACCCCGTGGAGGCTCCCGAGACGATCGCGGCCTCCACGTACGGCGAGCGCGCCACGGAGAGCGTCGCGGCCCGGGACACCCGGTAGAACAGCGGGGACACCAGGACCCCGGTGACCAGCATCGCCTGGGTGAGCCCGTTGCCGAGCAGCGCGATCACGGCGACCGCGAACAGCAGGAAGGGCAGCGCGACCAGGGTGTCGGCGAGCCGCAGGGTGACCCACTCGAAGGCGCGGCCCAGGTAGACCGACAGGACGCCGGGGACCGCGCCGACGACCAGGGCCGTCACCGCCACCTCCAGCGCGCCCAGGACGCTGACCCGGGAGCCGTCCAGCAGCCGGCTCAGCTCGTCGCGGCCCAGGTTGTCGGTGCCCAGCCAGTGCGCCGGGGACACGCCGGCCAGCGCGTGGTCGCTGGTGGCGAGGGGGTCCTGCGGGGCGAGCAGCGGACCGAGGACGGCGAGCAGGGCGACGAGGCCCAGGACGGTCACGGCGACACGGCCGGAGGTGAGGCCGAGAACACGGCGCACCACGGTCACACTCCTCGCTGCGCGGCCGGCGTGACGCGGGCCAGCACCAGGTTGACGATCAGGTTGAAGGAGACGACCAGCGCGACCGACACCACCAGGACGCCCTGCACCGCCGGTACGTCACCGGCCTGCGCGGAGTCGTTGGCGAACCGCCCGAAGCCCTGGAGCCCGAAGATCCACTCGGTGACCACGGAGGCGCCGACCAGGGCGGGGAACTTCAGACCGAGTGTGGCCAGCGTGGGCCCCAGGCCGTTGCGCAGCACGTGCGCGAAGAAGACCCGGCGGGGACTCAGGCCCCGGACCACCGCGCCCGTCACGTAGTTCTCGCCGTAGGCCGACACCAGGCCGGTGCGCAACTGGCGGGCGACGTCCGCGACCACGTCCAGGCTCAGGGCGAGCGCCGGGAGCGTGATGTGCGCGAGCCACGGGCCGACGCCCTGCGCGGCGGGCACGTAGCCGCCGGAGGGGAACAGGCCGAGTCCCACCGCGAACACGGTGACCAGCACGATCCCGACGACGAAGGCGGGCATCACCGAGACGACGGTGACGAGGCCGGTGACCGCGCGGTCCACCCAGGTGGTGCGGCGCAGCGCCGCGACCGTGCCCAGGACGGAGCCCAGCGTCACCCCGACGACCAGGGCGAGGACCGCGACCGAGAGGCTGACGCCGAGACCCAGCCCGATGAGGTCGGAGATGTCGGCGCCGTTGGTCCAGCTGGCGCCGAGCCGCCCCCGCAGCACGCCGGTGAACCAGTCCCAGTACTGCGTCAGGAACGGCCGGTCGAGCCCCCACTCGGCCTCCACCCGGGCGATGGCCTCGGGCGTCGCCTCCTCGCCCAGCTGGACGCGGGCCGGGCTGAGCCCGCTGAGCGAGCGCAGCGCGAACGTCACGAACGTCGCGACCACGAAGACCGGCACGAACACCGCGACCGACCGGCCGGCCACGGCCAGCACCCGTACCGCGGAGTGCCGCCTCACGAGGCACCTCCGACGGTCACACCGGTCCAGTTGATGTGGGCGGGGTTCTTCGGCAGCCCGGAGACCGACTTGCTCTTGGCGAAGAGGTTGGGCGAGGAGTACGTGAACACCAGCGCCTCGCTCCTCAGACCGGCCCGGGTGGCGGCCCGGAGGGCGCTGACGTAGTCGGGGTCGTCCAGCGGGGTCTGGCGGACCTTGGCCACCGCCGCCTCGAAACCGGCCGGTTCGTAGGGCGAGCTGAGGTTGAGCGGACCGTCGGGACCGAAGTGCGCGGTGAGGGTCTGCACCGCCGAGTCACGTCCCGTGGTGCTGTAGAGCGAGAACGTCAGGTCCTTGGCGAAGAACGGGGTGGCCCAGTTCTTGTCGATCTCGATGTCGACGGTGATGCCCACCTCGGCCAGTTGCGACTGGACGATCTCCGCCTGCGGGTCCTCGGCCGGCACGACGAGGTCCAGCTCGATGTCACCGGCTCCGTGACCAGCCTCGGCGAGCAGCCTCCTGGCCTTCGCCGGGTCGTACGGGTAGGCGTTCTCCGACTCCGGGTCGTAGGCCGCGTACCCCTTGGGGAAGGGCTGGTCGGTGACCTCCCCGTACCCGAAGGTCAGTTTGTCGACGAACTCCTGGCGGTCGATCGCGTACCGGACGGCGTCGACGACCCGGCTGTCGTCGAACGGCGCCTTGTTGACGTTCAGACTGATGTTGGAGGCGTTGAAGCCCGGCTGGACGAAGACGTCGAGGCCCGCTTTCTCGGCGCTCCCGGCCTGGCTGGGGTCGATGTCGGCGAAGTTGTAGACGCCGGTCTGGAGTCCCGAGACGACGGTGGAGGTGTCGGGCGCGGAGGTCAGTTCCACGTTCTCGATGTGGATGTTGTCCGCGTCCCAGTAGTCCGGGTTCTTCCTCAGCACCGCCTTGGTGCCCGGGACGAGCTGGGTGATGACGAACGGGCCCGCGCCCACCGGGTTCTGGTCGAGCTTCTGCGGCGACTCGGCCGCCTTCGGGCTGGCGATCTGCAGGACGCGCTCGCCGAGCAGCTGCGGGATCTGGTAGTCGACCTGGGTGAGGTGGAAGACGGCGTCGAGACCGTCCGCCTCGACCGACTCGATGGACGTCAGGTCGCCGAAGAGCGCGGAGTTCTTCTGCCGCTGCGCCCGTTCGACGGCCGCCTTCACCGCGGCGGCGTCCACCGGTTCGCCGTCGCTGAACGTCAGCCCGGGCCGCAGACGGAAGGTGATCTCGTCACCCTCGTCGTTGTACTCCCAGCTCTTCGCGAGGTCCGGGACGGCCTCGCCCTTCTCGTCGATCCGCGTCAACGACGCGTACACCAGCGCCAGTTCGCGGAACTGGGCGCCGCTGCCGGAGACCACCGGATCCCAGTGGGCGGGGAAATAGGTCGAGGTCCACCTCAGTGTGGCGGCACCGTCCGCGGCACCGGCACCGCCGCAGGCGGCGAGGGCGGGGACGAGGAGGGTGGCGAGCACGGTGCCCAGCGCGGCGGCGCGCGGGCCTCTGACGAAGCGTGGGCGTCGGGGCAGGAGGCGTTCGGACATGTCTGTCTTCCTGATGGAGGCGGCCGCGGGGCAGGAACGCGCACCGGTGCCGTACGGCGGGCACGCCGACGGCGGGACGCACCCCGCACGGGGCGGGGCGTCACGGGGCGAGCGGGAACGGCCTGGGAACGGGGAGGAGAAGCGGCGAACCGCGCAAGAGAAGCGCCTTCACGGTCCCGGGAACGCGGAGGAGGCGGGCGCGCGGAAGCGGGCGCCGGCGGGACGGGGGCGGCGGTCGGTCAGCGACAGAGAGCGCTACAGGTGCGCCGCAGATCCACGTAGCGGCACACCACACCGGGGTGCGTCGTCAGCATGCGGCCATCCTCGGGGCAGCGGCCGACGGGTGTCAATGGACACCGATCGATGTCTCATCGCGTGGGACGGGCATGACGGCCGGTCAGCGACCGGCCACCGGTGCGCCGCCGGAGGTCGCCGGGTGCGTCGCGGCCTCGTCCGGGTGCAGCCACAGGGGCCCGCCCGCGGTGTCCACCCGCACGGCCCCGGCGGGCGGCCACGGCCCCGGCGCGAGCAGCGTCCGCTCCGGTTCCGTCAGACTCCTGAAGCGCTCCAGCGCCTCGGCGGGGGACGGCACCCGCCCGGCCGGGCGGAGCCCGGGGCACACCGCGTCGACGGCGGCGGCGTACGCCTCGAAGGGCCGCCACCCGGGCACCGCGCGCCGCCCCCCGGGACCGCGCACCAGCACCGTCGGCAGCGCGTACCGGTACCCGCCGTCGGCCGTCTCCCTGGCGGCGCCGGGATGCGGTGACCCGCCCGGCACGGACCGCACCTCGGGCACCGGCCGGCGCGCCTCGGCCCGGTCGGCGCGCACCTCGTCCCGCACCGGGCTGCCGGCGGCGTCGGCGGCCAGCCGCGCGAGGTCCAGGCCCGGCACGCCCCGTACGGCGGCGAGGGCCAGGTCCGGTGTGTCGGCCGGCTCGCCCAGGACGAAGACGGTCTCCCTCAGCCGGCGCAGCACCCGGTCGGCGGGCCCGGCGCCCTGGCGCTGCGCCGCCTTGGCGACGAGCGAGGCGGGCCACGAGGACGCCGCCACCCGGCTCAGCCGCTGTGCCCGCGGTGCCCCCGTGTGGCCGCTGACCCGCTCCACGTACCGCGCGTACCAGGCGGTCTCCGCCGCCGGGTCGGGCGCCGGGTCGTCGTCGTGGTCGAAGAGGAGGCAGTACGCCCGGCGCCAGCGGACCCGGCCGGCCAGCACCGCGCGCAGCCGCCGGAAGACGGGCTCCGAACCCCACGCCCAGGGACACAACGGGTCGGTGTACTCCACCACTTCGACCGGTGACCCGGCGGCCTCCGGTATCACGCCGCCCCCTCGGCGGCCGTCTCCCGGCCGCGCGCCCCCGTCGCGAGCAGTGCGGCGACGGTCACCCCGTCCAGGACCGCCACCGCGTCCGCCTCGATACGGCGCCACACCTCCGGCAGCCCCGTCGCCGGCCCCGGGTAGTCCAGGCCGCTCAGGTTCTCACCGCGCAGGGTGAGCACCTCGCCGTCCACGGCGCGGGCGACGTCCAGGAGGGTGATCTCGTCGGCGGGGCGGCCCAGCCAGTACCCGCCCTCGCAGCCGCGCTGGCTGCGCACCAGTCCGGCCCGGCGCAACTCGCCCACCACGGACTTCAGGAACCGGAACGGAATCTGCTGGGCGGCGGCGATCGCCTCACAGGTCAGGGGGCGCGCGGGTGCCCGGGCGAGCTCCAGCAGAGCGCGCGCGGCGTAGTCCGCCTTCGCGGAGATATGCATGCCCACATCATGCCCGAGCGGACGGCCGCCCGCTGCCTGAGAGTCCATGTTGCGGCAACATTGCCGCAGGTGAACCGCAATGGACACCTCTTGACACCCTTTTCGGGCCCGCTCTAGCGTCCCCGTCATGAGCGAGCCGTTGACGACCGCCGGTGAAGGCTTCCACCCCCATCTCCCCGACCTCCGCGAGGAGGCGACGGCGCCCCTGCGCACCCGGTTGCACCACATCCGCGCCGGCTCCCTGGACGGGGACACCGCGCAGACCGGCGGCATGCGCCGCTTCGCCGCCGTCAGCGGACGGGCCGTCGGCTCGGAGAAACTGTGGATGGGCCAGACCCACGTCGCCCCCGCGACCGCCTCCTGCGACCACCACCACGGGGAGTCGGAGACCGCCATCTACGTGGTCGGCGGTCACCCCGAGTTCGTCTTCCTCGACGACTCGGGGGACGGGGAGCTTGAGGAGGTGCGGCTGCGCACCGGTCCCGGCGACTACGTCTTCGTCCCGCCGTTCGTGCCGCACCGCGAGGAGAACCCCGACCCCGCCGAGGAGGCCGTGGTCGTCATCGCGCGCAGCACCCAGGAGGCGATCGTCGTCAACCTGCCCCGGCTGCACGCCCTTCCCGCGCCAAAGGTGTGACGCTCCGCCCGGTGGCGCCGAAGACGGCGGTGACGAGGGCGAGCAGCGCGCCGGTGCCGCCGGTCACTCCGGGGGCGCGACCTGTTCCGCGGGGTGGTCAGGACCGGTACCGCCCGGCCAGTTCGACGCCCTGCCCGCCGAACGCGGCGAGGGCGGCGCAGCCACCTGGTCCTTCCCGCCGCGCACCGGGAGCAGGCGCCGGACGCCGCTCCCTCTTCCGGGGAGATCCACAAAAGCCCCTCAGCCGTCGAGGGGCACGCCCAGCCGGTCCGCCACGGCGGTGAGGGTCTCGCCCAGCGGGAGCGCGACCCGGGTGACGGCGTGCCGGTCGCCCCTGGTCGGGTCCCGGTTGACGATCAGCACCGGTGTGCCCGCCTCGGCCGCCTGCCGGACGAACCGCAGCCCGGACATCACCGTCAGGGAGGAGCCCAGCACCAGCAGACAGGACGCCGCGCGGACCAGCGCACGGCAGTGCTCGACCCGCTCGGGCGGCACGGCCTCCCCGAAGAACACCACGTCGGGCTTGAGGACGCCGCCGCAGACCGAGCAGGGCACCACGCGGAAGTCCCCGACCTGGTCGTCGGTGAGGTCGGCGTCCCCGTCGGGGTTGATGCGGGCGGCCACCGGCGCGAAGTCGGGGTTGGCAGCCGCCAGCCGCCGGGCCAGTTCCCGGCGTGGGCTGAGGTCGCCGCAGGACAGGCAGACGACCCGGTCCAGGCTGCCGTGGAGCTCCACGACCCCCTCGCTGCCGGCGGCCTGGTGCAGTCCGTCGACGTTCTGGGTGATCACACCCGACAGCAGGCCGCGCCGCCCGAACGCGGCCACGGCCCGGTGCCCGGCGTTGGGGCGGGCCCGGCCGAAGGTGTGCCAGCCCAGGTGGCTGCGGGCCCAGTACCGGCGCCGGGCCTGAGCGTCGCCGGTGAAGTCCTGGTAGGTCATCGGGGTGTGCCGGCTCAGGCTCCCGCCCTCGCCCCGGTAGTCGGGGATGCCCGACTCGGTGGAGATCCCCGCCCCGCTGAGCACCAGCACACCGCCGGTGCCCAGCGCGTCGGCGACCGGCCCCGGGTCGGTGGTGCCCGGCGGCAGGTCCTCGGTGGGGGTCCAGCTCAGGGTGGGACGCACGCGCATGCCGCAAGCGTACGGAACCGGCGCGGACGCGTGCTGCCGCGCACGGCCCCGCGGCTCGCGGGAGGCGGCGTACGGGACACCTGGGACCCGCACCCGCGCCCACCCGGCGGGAAGCGGCCGGGGCGCGGCTCGGCGGTGCCGGGGACGCCGCCGACGGGACGGGGGTCAGCGGGCGGGCGGCACGAACTCCGGCCGGCCTCGCCGCCCGCGGTCTGGGCGTCGCCGTCCTCGGCGCGTCGATGGCCGAGGGCCACCGCGCCCGGCTGACCGCCCGTGCCGTGGCCGGCCTCGACACGGCGGCGCTGCTCGCCCTGGTCTGGAAGGACGCGCCTCACCCCGCGGTGCGGGAGATGCTGGCGCACAGCCGGCGCGCGTTCGCCGGACCGGGGCCGGACCAGGATCCGATCGCTTGAATGTGCGGTCGTGATGTGGAGGTCTTGAGATGATCGGACAGTGGGAGGGCCATGAGATGGCCGGAAAATGCTCACTTGTTCGTCGTTCGCGTGTTCCAGCGAAACGGTCTCCCTCTCACCGTCTCGCCGCCGGCTCATCCGCCCACGCCGCTGAACAGCCAAATGAGGCAAGGGAGTTGGGGGTTCCGCTCTCTATCACGGCATGATCGGCCGACCGCGCCTTCGGGCCGAAATCGGATGTTGGGCGGAGTGCGTGGATAGTCAGATCTCCGAACGCGACGGGGTGACTACCATGTGCCCGTACCTGGTCCGGAAGATCGCCGTCCTCTTGGGTGCCCGCTTCCTGGCCCGTGACCGCCGTGTGTGTCGGTCGACCGTTTCTCCTGCTCTCCATCCCGAGGGACCGCGGAATGTCAGTGCCTGCACCATCCAGCCAGCGCCGGTCGGCGAAGGCCCCCCGAGCCGTTCCGGTCGTGCCCGCGGCCGTCCTGGTGGTGAGCGCGGCGGGCGCCGGCGCGGCCGTCGCCGCGGCGCCGGCCGGGGCCGGCGACTGGCCGTTGGCCGCGATGCTCGGCGCCTGGCTCTGCCTCGCCGTCACGGTCGTGGCCAGCGCCCTGTCGATCCGGCGCGCCCGCCGGGCCGGCCTGCGGCAGAGCGACGACGTCACCCAGGCCAGGGCGCAGTTGGCGCAGATCGCCGCCGAGTCCGCGCACCTGGTCAGCGTCACCCTCCCCGCCGTCGCCAAGCGGCTGCGGGACGGGACGAGCGCGCAGGACGCCCTGGCCCAGGTGACCCAGCCCTCCGACCCGCAGCTGCGCCAGCTCGCGCACACCTTCGTCACCGAGGTGGAGGAGGCCGTACGGCTCGCCGTCGCCTACGACGCCGAACGGCGGCAGGCCGCCGACGAGGCGAGCCGCACGGCCGCCGAGCTGAAGCGCCTGGCCGACGAGTTGCTGCCCGCCGCGGTGGCCAGGCTGCGTGAGGGGCAGTCCGCCGACACCGTGCTCGGCGAGCTGGACTGGCCGCGCACCCCGGCGGTGCGGGCACCCGCTGAATCGTTCGTCCGCGAACTCGCCCACAGCGAGCGCCGCGCCGCCGCCGCCCAGGCCGCCTCCGCGAAGGCGCTCAGCCGGGTCCAGGCCAAGGCGGTCAGCATGCTCGCCGACCTTCGCGAGATGCAGGACCGGCACGGCGAGGAGGTCTTCGGCGACCTGCTGAAGCTGGACCACAGCACCTCGCAGCTCGGCCTGATGACCGACCGGCTGGCCCTGCTCATGGGCGGCCGCTCCAGCCGCGCCTGGAACAAGCCCATCGTGATGGAGTCCATCCTGCGCGGCGCGGTCGGCCGGATCGCCGCCTACCAGCGGGTGCGCCTGCACTGCTCCACCCGAGCCGCCGTCACCGGGTTCGCGGCCGAGGGCGTGATGCACCTGCTCGCCGAACTGATGGACAACGCCGCCAACTTCTCGCCGCCGATCGACGAGGTCAACGTCTACGTCGAGGAGCGCAGCGCCGGCATCGTCGTCACCATCGAGGACAGCGGCCTGAAGATGGCCACCGCGGCCATGCGCCGGGCCGAGGAGGCGGTGGCCGGACGGATGACCGACCTCGCCACCCTCCAGGGCACCCGGCTCGGCCTGGCGGTCGTGGGACGGCTGGCCGTCAAGTACGGCATCAGCGTCAACTACCGTCCCTCCTCCCGCGGCGGCACCGGCGTCGTCGTCCTGCTGCCCCGCCAGATCCTCGCCCAGCAGCGCGAACCCGCCCCCGCCGGTGCCCAGGGCCGCCCCGCCGCCCCGGCCCCCGCCGCCCCGGCCCCGGCCGCCGCGCCGGCCCCGACCGCTCCCGCGGTCCCGGCCCCCGCCGCTCCCGCGGCCCCGGCCCCCGCCGGGCCCCCGGCGCCCCTTCCCGCACCCGCCGCCCCCGCCGCACCCCGTGCCGGGCTTCCCGGACCGGCGGACGCGCCCGACAACACACCGAACGGGCTGCCCGTGCGCACCCCCGGCCGCACCATGGCGGAGGCCGAACGCGAGCGGGAGCAGCGCCGGAGCGGCGACAGCCCCGAGGACGGGACGGCGGAGCGGGAACGTCCCGCCGTACGCGACGCCGGTTCCCGCTTCGGCGCCTTCCACCGTGCCCGTCGGTCCGGCCGGGAGACCCCCGGACCCGACGGCCCCCCCGAGTCGCCGGCCGCCCCGTAACGCCCGCCTCCAGGCCTCGGCTCCCTGTACCCCCGCTTGAGTAAGTGAGATTGGAGGAACGGGCCGGTGACCGGTCAGCCGGGCACCCACCGTCCCATCACCCACCATGCAGACCACCGACAACAGCCTCACCTGGCTTCTGCAGAACCTTCTGGAGCGCACCCCGGGCACCCGGCACGCCCTCGTCCTGTCCCGGGACGGGCTGAAGCTGTGCTGGTCCGACCACCTGACCCTGGACCGGGCGGACCAGCTGGCGGCGATCTGTTCGGGCATCCAGGCGCTCGCCCAGGGCGCCTCCGTGGAGTTCGGCGACGGAACCGGGGGAGTGCGCCACTCCATGACCGAGTTCCACGGCGGCCTGCTCTTCATCGTCGAGGCCGGGGAGGGAGCCCACCTCGCGGTCGTCGCCGAGGAGAACTCCGACCCCGGCGTGGTCGGCCACCAGATGACCGAACTGGTCGAGCAGATCGGCGAACACCTGCGGGCCGAGCCCCGCCAGCCCCTCCCAGGAGGTGCCGCCTCATGACGCCGCCCCGCAAGCCCGTGGACACCGGCGACCCCGACCGGCTCTACACGGTCACCGGCGGACGCAGCCGCGCCGACGACGCCTTCGACCTGGTCACCCTGGTGGTCAGCGAGAGCGAACCGTCGGCCGGGATGCAGTCGGAGCACGTCCGCATCCTGGAGATGTGCCGGCACCCGACCGCCGTGGTCGAGATCGCCGCGGAACTGAGGCTGCCGATCACGGTGGTGCGCATCCTGCTCGGCGACCTCCTCGCCATGGGCCGGATCACCGCCCGGCACCCGCGCGCGGCCGAGTCCGTCGCCTCGCTCCCCGACTCCGCCCTTCTCAAGGAGGTGCTCCATGGGCTCCGCAACCTCTGAACTGCCCGTCGGCCGTACGCCCTTGGCCGACGCCGCAGAGACCGGCCTGAAGATAGTCATCGTGGGCGGGTTCGGGGTCGGCAAGACCACCCTGGTCCGCTCGGTCAGCGAGATCCGCCCCCTCAACACCGAGGAGGTGATGACCCAGGCGGGCGTCGGCGTCGACGAGACCAGCGGCGTGGCCGGGAAGACCACCACCACGGTGGCGTTCGACTTCGGCCGGATCAGCCTCAACGAGCGCATGGTGCTCTACTTGTTCGGCGCGCCCGGACAGGAGCGGTTCTGGTTCCTGTGGGACCGGCTGTTCTCCGGCACGCTCGGCGCGGTCGTCCTCGTCGACACCCGCCGCATGAACGACTCCTGGTACGCCATCGACCGGCTGGAGCACCACGGGACGCCGTTCGTGGTGGCCGTCAACCGCTTCGACGACGACTCCGGACACTCCCTGGAGGAGATCCGCCAGGCGCTCGCGCTGCCGCAGCACGTGCCGCTGATCGAGTGCGACGCGCGGGTCAGACGCTCCGGGAAGGACGTGCTGATCAGCCTCGTGGACCACCTGTACGAACTCGCCATGGCCCGGGAGACCACACCGTGACCGAGACAGGATCCCCCACGCCCGACGGGCCGCCCCCGGGCTGCCCCGCCCACGGCGGTGGCGACGCGCTCCGCCTGGCCGGGCTGCAGTACCAGCAGACACCGTCGCAGCTGTACCGGTCGCTGCGCCGGGAGCACGGCCCGGTCGCACCGGTGCTGCTGGACGGGGACATCCCCGCCTGGCTGGTCCTCGGCTACTCCGAGCTGAGCTATGTGACCAACCACGACGAGCTGTTCGCACGGGACTGCCGCCGCTGGAACCAGTGGCCCAACATCCCCCCGGACTGGCCGCTGATGCCGTTCGTCGGCTACCAGCCGTCGGTGCTGTTCACGGAGGGGGAGGAGCACCAGCGACGGTCCGGGGTGATCACCGAGGCGCTGGAGGGCGTCGACCAGTTCGAACTGGCCCGGGAGTGCCGGCAGATCGCCGACGGGCTCATCGCCTCCTTCGCGGGCAGCGGCGACGCCGAGCTGATGTCCTGCTACGCGCACGCCCTGCCGATGATCGCCGTGGTCCAGATGTGCGGGATGCCGCAGACCGGCACCGACACCCAGCGGCTCGTGGACGATCTGCGGGTCTCCCTGGACGCGACCGGGGGCGACGACCCGGTGGCCGCGTACACCCGGGTGGGCGAGCGGATCGCGCAGCTGGTGAAGGAGAAGCGGGAGCGGCCCGGCCCGGACATCACCTCGCGGATGCTGGCGCACCCGGCCGGGCTGACCGACGAGGAGATCGTGCAGGACCTGATCTCCATCATCGCCGCGGCCCAGCAGCCGACGGCCAACTGGATCTGCAACACCCTCAGGCTGCTGCTCACCGACGAGCGCTTCGCCATCAACGTCTCCGGCGGCCGGCTCAGCGTCGGCGAGGCGCTGAACGAGGTGCTGTGGCTGGACACGCCGACGCAGAACTTCATCGGCCGCTGGGCGGTGCGCGACACCCAGCTCGGCGGGCGGCTGATCCGGGCGGGCGACTGCGTGGTGCTCGGCATCGCCGCGGCCAACACCGACCCGCAGATCTGGCCGGAGTCGTACGTCGGCGCGGAGAACTCCGCGCACCTGTCGTTCAGCAACGGCGAGCACCGCTGCCCCTACCCGGCGCCGCTGCTCGCGGACGTCATGGCGCGCACCGCGGTGGAGACGCTGCTGGAGCGGCTGCCCGACCTGGTGCTGGCGGTCGAGCCGGAGGAGCTGACCTGGCGGGACTCGATCTGGATGCGGGGCCTGACGGCGCTCCCGGTGCGGTTCACGCCGGTCGTCCAGTGACCGGCGGGGCCCCTCGCGGGGCCCCGTGCCTCCCGTACCCCCTGCCCGCTCAGGCCGCGGCAGGGGTGAAGCGCACCGGGACCGACTGCGGGCCCCGGGTGAACACGCCCTGCTCCACCGGGTCGTAACCGTCGGCGAGCCGTACGCCGGGCATGGCGTCCAGGAGCTGGTCCACCCCGGTCTCGACCTCGGCCTTGGCCAGCAGGGCGCCGACGCAGAAGTGCCGGCCCAGCGCGAAGGCGAGGTGGTCGGCGGCGGCGGAGAACGCGGTCGTCGTGGTCAGGTCGTCGCGGAAGATGTCGAAGCGGTCCGGGTCCCGGTAGCGGTCGCCGTCCCGGTTGGCCGCGCCGATCAGGCAGGTCACGGTGGCGCCGGCGGGGACGGTCCCGCCGGACAGCTCCACCTCGGCCGCCGACTGCCGCATGATCATCTGGACCGGCGGGGTGAAGCGCAGCGTCTCGGCGAAGGCGCGCGCGATCAGGGAGCGGTCCTCGCGGACGGCCGCGAGCTGCTCGGGGTTGAGCAGCAGGTTGACGAAGATGCTGGCGATCGCCTTGTCGGTGGTCTCACCGCCGGCGGCGAGCAGCAGGCTGCAGAACGCCTTGATGTCCTCGTCGCTCATCCTGACGCCGTCGACCTCGGCGGCGCAGAGCGCGGAGAGCAGGTCGTCACCGGGGCGCTCGCGCCGCTCCCGGATGACCGGCAGCATGTACTCGGCGAACTCGGCCCGGGTCCGCTCCCCGGCCGCGGTGACCTCCGGGTCGCCCGACAGGTTGCCGAGGAAGGCGATGACGGCCGTGTACCAGCGGTGGAAGCGGGCGTGGTCGGCCTTGTCCAGACCGAGCATGTCGGCTATCACGTTGACGGGGAAACGGGTGGCGTAGTCGCTGACGAGGTCGGCGGAGCCGGTGTGCCGGAAGGCGTCGATCAGCTCGCGGGAGTTGCGCTCGATGACGGGCAGGAACTTGTCCTGGAGGGCGGAACCGCGGAAGGCCGGCGCGACCAGGGCCCGCCGCACGGCGTGCTCCCGGCCGCTGAGCTGGAGGATGGTCCTGCCGTGCACCGGTTCGAGCTGCCAGTCGTAGTTGTCGGTGGTGAACTGGCCGGCCTTGTCCTTGAAGACGCGCTCGACGTCCTCGTAGCGGGAGACGATGTAGCTCTGCGTGGCCTCGTGCCAGATGAGCGGCGCGCTCTCCCGCATCACGCGGTAGGCGGGGTAGGGGTCCGCCGCGAACTCGGGCGAGAGGATGTCGGGGACCTGCTGAGCCGTGGACATGGGGCTCCCTGGGGGGCGGTAACGGGTTTACGCCTCCAGGTTATTGATCATCTTCCGGACACGACAGGGGTCTTGGACAGCTGTTCGGCGCGGGGCGTTCGTTGGCCGAAAAGAGCCGCTCCGCGCCGGACGCGCCCCGCTCAGTCCCTGGCCAGGGCGGCCAGTTGGTCCGGGGTTCCGTCGAACCGGTCGTGGTCGCCGACGATCGGCCCGGTCGAGGTGTACTGCCACATCGTGTACCGGGACCACCCGGCCGGCAGGGGCCCGGGCGTGGCGGCGTACCGGGCGATCCACAGCGGGTTGGCGGCGCCGAACCCGCCGGCGTCACCGGTGCACTGCTTCCACCAGCTGGTGGAGGTGTAGATCACCGCGTCCCGCCCGGTCCGGGCCCGGTACCGGTCGACGAAGTCGCGGATCCAGGACACCATCTGCCCCGGCGTCTTGCCGTAGCAGGCGGAACCGTACGGGTTCCACTCGATGTCCAGCACACCCGGCAGCGTCCGTCCGTCCGCCGACCAGGCGCCGCCGTGGTCGACGAACCAGTCCGCCTGCGCACCGCCGCCGGAGGTGTCCGGCGTCCCGAAGTGGTAGGCCCCGCGGATCATGCCGACGCCGTACGAACCGTTGTACTGCTGCCCGTACTTGGGGTTGATGTAGGAGGTCCCCTCGGTGGCCTTCACATAAGCCCACTTGACCCCGCTGTCCCACAGCGCCTGCCAGGCGACGTCCCCCTGGTGGCTGGAGACGTCCACGCCCTCCGTCTGGGCGGCGCGGGTGGCGGCGGGGCTTTTGTGCCCGCCCTCGTGGGCCAGGACGCCCATGCCCATGTGGGCCGAGCCGCGGACCGGGGTGTCGTCGGCCGACGACGGCAGGGCGGTCGGAGGGGACAGGATCGACAGTGCGGCGAGCAGGCTGCCCGACGCGAGCAGGCGGAAGCGGCCGTCCGCCACGGCTATGGGTCTGCGCACGCCTCCCATCCGACCGTCCGGGCCGCCCGGCCGCATCCCGCGCGCGTCCGGACGGCGGTCCCGGCCGTGGGCGGCGGGTGTCAGCGCCTCGCCTCGGCGTCCACGTCGCCCGTCGCCCTGAACTCCACGGCGACCACCCCGTCCACGTGTCCGCACAGCTCCTCCAGCGTGGAGACCGGCACGTGCTCCGGGAGCCGGCCGGTGAGCACGACGTGTCCGTGCGTCACGTCCACCTGGAGGGCCGAGGGAGCCAGCCCGAGCGTCTGGACCAGGGCCTCCTCGATGATCTCGGTGCGGATCTCCCGGTCCTTGCGCAGGAAGACCCGCAGCAGGTCACTGCGGCTGACCACGCCGATCAGCCGCCCGTCCGCGTCGACCACCAGCAGCCGCTTGATGCCGTGACGGGCCATCATCCGGGCGGCGTCCACGACGCTCCACTCCTGCCGGGCGCAGACCGGCGGCGAGGTCATCAGCCCCGCCGCGTCCGTGGCCGACGCCTTGGCGCCGCCGGTCTGCGCGGCGTCACCGCCCCAGATCTTCTGCAGGAGGTCCGCCTCCGACACCACCCCCACGGGGCGGTCGTCCGCGTCCACGACGGGCACGGCGGTGATGTCGTACTCCTGCAGCAGGTGGGCGATCTCCTTGAACGGCGTGCCGCGCTGGACGCGGACGACGGCGGCGCTCATCAGATCGCACACCTTCTGGTGGTTCATTTAAGGATCTTCCTCTCCGCTGCCGGCCCCTGCGGCCGGCGTCCGACCTTCCGCGGGTGAGAACGTCCGGCGGGGGCCAGGGGTGCCCCGGGGTCACGCGTAAGGGCCACCCGGCCCCGGGACGAACGGCCGGCGGCGGGCGCCGGGCAGGCCGGACGGCGGACCGGCCGGACGGCGGACCGGCCGGAACACGCCGACACCCCGCGTGTCCGGTGTGCGCAGCGGCCCGGAGCGGGCCGGCGGGCCGGCGGGCTCACCGTACGGCCCGCACTGTCCGGTGAGCCCGGCGTCGACCTGGCGCCTACCGGGGCCCGGACGAGGTACCCGGTGAGCCCGCTGTGCACGAGAGGTGGTCGCCATGCCGGTGGACGTGAACCCGCTCGACGGCAGGACAGCCGTCGTGACCGGCGCGGCGCGGGGGCTGGGCGAGGCCCTGGCCCACGAGCTGTCCCGGCGGGGGATGAGGCTGGCCCTGGTGGGCCGTGAGCAGGCGGCACTGGCGCGGGTGCGGGACGCGCTGCCGGGGGAGGGCTGGTGCTGGGAGGCCGACATCACGGACGACGCCGCCATGACCCGGGCCGCCGCCGGGGTCCGGGAGCGGTTCGGGGCGCCGTCCGCGGTGGTGGCCAACGCGGGCGTGGCCGAGGGCGGGCCGTTCGCCGGGTCCGACCCCGCGACCTGGCGCCGGGTCGTCGAGGTGAACCTCGTCGGCAGCGCCGTGACGGCGCGCGCTTTCCTGCCCGACCTGTTCACCACCCGCGGCTACTACCTCCAGGTGGCCTCGCTCGCCTCCATCGGGGCGGCGCCCCTGATGAGCGCGTACTGCGCCTCGAAGGCCGGTGTGGAGTCCTTCGCCCAGTCGCTGCGGGCCGAGGTGGCCCACCGGCGGGTGGGCGTCGGCATCGCCTACCTCAACTGGACCGACACCGACATGATCCACGACGCCGACCGGTACGCGGTGCTGCGCGTCCTGCGCGGCCACATGCCGCCGCCCGCCCGCAAGGTCCACTCGGCGGCCCACGTGGCCGGCCGGCTGGCCGCCGCGGTCGAACGGCGCCGGCCGGCGGTGTACGTACCCGGCTGGCTGCGGGCGGTCCAACCGGTGCGCGCCGCCCTGCCGCCCGTGGTCACCGCGGTCTCCCGGTGGAAGCTGCCCCGCCTCGCCGCCGACGAGCCGTTCGAGCCGACAGGGCTGCTGGGCGCGGGCGGCCGGGCCGCGCTCGCCGAGCCCCGGGCGCTCGGGCGGCTCGACGACCCGCAGGAGTGAGGCGGCGCGCGGACCGGCCGAAGGCGCGGGCCGGACCGGCGGACCGGAGCGGTGCGGCGCCGGCCCCGTGCCGTCGGCTCGCCGGTGCGGGGCGGGCGTTCCGGGTGCTGTCCGCGATCTCGGGGACGGGGGCGGGGAGCGGACCGCCCGAAGGGGTGCCGGACACGGATGTGCCGCGGGGAACCGGCCAGGAGGACGGAAAGCCGCGCGCACGCCGCTTCGACGAAAATGCTTGCGTGCGCCTGCTATTGCTTGCGCGGGTATCCGTGAAATAGTAATATCGATGTGTGCAAGCTGCTGTGACGCGCCGATGCGGATCGGCGGACGCTCCGGAGCGGGCCGGCGTGCCCGGCCCCGAGACCGCGTCGGGCGAGGTTCCGGTCCGGGTGAAGGCCGCCGGGGCGAACCCGGCCGGCCGGAAGCCGGCCGACCGGGGCCGGAAGGGGGCCACCGCCCCGTCGCCCTTCCGCCGGCCGGCCTGGCCGCGCACCTCGCGCCCCGGCGTGCCCGTGTGACCGCGGGCGGCACCGTGCCGGGTGCCGCCGCGCTCGCCCGGCCCGCCAAGGCGTGGCGGGGCTCGGCGGGGAGGGCCGCACCCGGGGAGGGGCCGCCCTCCGGGCCGGCTTGCGGCGTCGTCCCCGACGGTGTCCGGTCCAGAGGGGCCGTACGGCGCTTGATGTTTTCCCCAGCCCCTACCAGGAGTTTTCTGTGAGTTCCCTTTTCGAGCCCTGCACCCTGCGTTCGGTGACCATCCCCAACCGGGTGTGGATGCCGCCGATGTGCCAGTACTCCGCCGCCCCCGAGGGCCTGGCCGAAGGCGTCGCCACCGACTGGCACTTCCAGCACTACGGAGCCCGCGCGGCGGGCGGCACGGGCCTGATCATCCTGGAGGCCACCGGCATCTCGCCCGAGGGCCGCATCTCACCCCACGACCTCGGCCTGTGGAACGAGACGCAGGCCGGCGGACTGCGCCGCATCACCGGCTTCCTCGAGAGCCAGGGCGCCGTCGCGGGCATCCAGCTCGCCCACGCCGGCCGCAAGGCCTCCACCAGCCGGCCCTGGGAGGGGGACCGCCCGGTCGGGCCGGACGAGCACGGCTGGACGCCGGTCGGTCCCAGCGCCGAGCCGTACCCCGGCCTGAAGGTCCCGCACGAGCTCACCGTCGAGGAGATCCGCGAGACCCTCGACCAGTGGCGTGCCTCCGCCCGGCTCGCCCTCGCCGCCGGCTTCCAGGTCGTCGAGATCCACGGCGCCCACGGCTACCTGATCGGCAACTTCCTCTCCCCGCACAGCAACCGGCGTACCGACCGGTACGGCGGTGACTTCGACAACCGCATCCGCTACGCCGTCGAGGTCGTCGACGCCGTACGCGAGGTCTGGCCGGAGGACCTCCCGCTGTTCTTCCGCGTGTCGGCCACCGACTGGCTGGACGAGGGCGGCTGGACCCCGGACGAGTCGGTCGCCCTGGCCCGGGTCCTGACCGAGCACGGCGTGGACCTGATGGACGTCTCCACCGGCGGCAACGCCGGCGGCGTGACCATCCCGGTCGGCCCCGGCTACCAGGTGCCGTTCGCCGCCCGGATCAAGCGGGAGACGGACATGCCGGTGGCCGCCGTCGGCGAGATCTCCGACCCGGGCCAGGCGGAGAAGATCCTCGCCGCCGGTGAGGCCGACGCGGTCCTGATCGGCCGGCAGCTGCTGCGCGAGCCCACCTGGGCCCGTCGCGCCGCCCGGGAGCTCGGCGGCGACGTGCGGATCCCCCCGCAGTACGGCTGGCGCCCCTGACCGATCCTGACCGGGTTGGTGCGCTTTATGGTGGTCCGGTGCGAACCGTTCCCCGCTGGACCCTGCTCTCCTCCGGGTGCGCGCCCGTCCTGCTCATCGCCGGCTGGACGACCGCGGCGGCCCTGGAAGGGCCCGGCTACGACCCCCTCACCCGGACGATCAGTGTCCTGGCGGCCTACGGCGCTCCCGGCTACTGGGTGATGAACGGGGCACTGGCGGCCCTGGGCGTCTGTCACCTGCTGACCGCCTGGGGACTGCGGGCCGCCACCAACGCCGGCCGCCTCGCACTGGGCGGCGGCGGGGTGGCGGCGTTCGTGGTGGTGGCGCTGCCCGCGCCGAGCAGCGGGGGATCCCTGCGCCACGGCGCCGCGACGGTGATCGGCTTCACGCTTCTCGCGGTGTGGCCGGTGCTGGCCGCGTGGGGCGGCGGCGCGGCCCCCTGGGCGCTGCGGCCCGGGCCCGCGCTCGCCGCGACCGCCCTGATGGCGGCGGGCGGGATCTGGTTCGTGATCGAGATGCAGCGGCAGGGTGCCGCGGGACTCGCCGAACGGGTGGTGACGTCCGTCCAGTCCGGGTGGCCGTTCGTCGTGGTCACCTCGTGTCTCGCCCGCTCCGGAAGCCGGTCCCCGGAACGGGACCGGCAGCCCGCCGGGCATCCGTAGGCCGGGCCGGTCGCGGGATCCGTCAGTGGTGCCAGGGCAAGCGGCGCGGCTCGGCCGGGACCCGTCCGGCGAGCAGGTCGGCGACCAGGTCACCGAGGCCGAGGGGACGGACGGTCCCGGCGTCGGCGGCCAGCTCGCCCAAGGTCCACCAGCGGTGCCCCGCGTGGTGACGGGCCTCGTGTTCCTCCTGGCCGCGGGTGTCGACCCGGTGGTGCGAGATCCGCAGGTGGAAGAAGACGTCCTGGAAGAGCCCCTCGGCCCAGCCCAGGTCGGCGTGCCCGGACGTCCGGGCCACGGGGGAGCCGAGCGCCGCGGGCGCGACGGACAGCCCCGTCTCCTCGAACAGCTCCCGGGCGGCGGCCTCCGCGAGGGTCTCGCCCTCTTCCACGCCCCCGCCGGGAGTGGACCAGTCGTGGCCCTTGCCGGGGGTGTCCGGGCCGGTGCGGGACGCGAGCAGCAGGACCCGGTCCGTCGCGTCGATGAGCACGACGCGGGCGGAGCGACGGTACGTTTCCGGAGCCGGCATCGCATCAGATTAGGCCACGGCCCACTCGCGCCCGCCGTCCACCCGTACGCGCCGGCCTCCGTCGCCGTCGGGCGGGTCCGTGTCACCGTGTGCGGGCGGCGACGGTGCGCACGCGGAACGCGGGGCGCTCCGCTCCGTGGAGGGGATGCCGAGGCGGACGGACGCCCTGTCCCCGTGTGCGCGCCAGGACTAGGGTGGTCACCGTCTTGTCGGTGCGAAGGGGGGCGCGGGGTATGCGCGGGACAGTGACAGCGGTCAGCAGCAACGGCGAGTACTCCTTCACCAAGCCCAACCGGCCGAGCATCACTTTGCTGGCCGGTCTGGGAGTGGAGGGCGACGTGCACGCCGGTGTGACCGTCAGGCACCGGTCGCGGGTCGCGCAGGACCCCACCCGGCCGAACCTGCGCCAGGTCCACCTCATCCACGAGGAACTGTTCACCGAGGTCGCTGCGGAAGGTTTCACGGTCGCGCCCGGCGAACTCGGCGAGAACGTCACCACCCGCGGCCTCGACCTGCTCGGCCTGCCGGCCGGCGCACTGCTGCGCCTCGGCGGCACGGCGGTGCTGGAGGTGACCGGCCTGCGCAACCCCTGCCTCCAGATCGACGCGTTCCAGGACGGCCTGCTCAAGCGGGTGGTGGGCCGGGACGAGACGGGGAGGATCGTGCGCAAGGCCGGGATCATGACCGTCGTGCGGGAGGGCGGTGTGGTCCGCCCCGGCGACACGATCACGGCGGAACTGCCCGCCGGACCGCACCGCCCGCTGGACCGCGTCTGACACACCCCGGCCCGGCACGGCGCCGGCCGCTCACCCGCCTCGCCCTTCCCGCCCCCGTCGTCTCAAAAATCTTTCCGCATGGCGAGACGGCCTCGCTTCCGGACGCTTGTCTTCCGTATATTCGCACGCATGTCTGCTCCGGCTCCCTCGCTGTGCCTCGCGCTGTTCGCGAACTCCGCGTGGTGCGTCGACGACGGTCTCTGTCGCCCCTGAGACCCGCCCCGTCCGCGCCATCCGCGCCGTCGGGCGCCCCGTGCCCCCGCTCGTCGCCCCCGTGCACCACCCGGAGACCACCCGTGACCACCGCCCCGCCCGCCGGGCCGGCCGCGCCGCCGCGCGTGCCCGCCGGCCTGTTCGCCCCTTCCCCCACCTCCTCGGCCCGGCCGGACGCACCGCCCCTGCCGCCGGTCCGGCGCGCGCCCCTCGTCGTGGCCGGGCTGCTGGCCGCGGCCCTGACCGCCTACGTGTGGTCCGCGCACGGCGCCAAGCCCGGCGTACTGCTCCTGCTGGGGCTGGGCCTCGGCGTCGCCCTCTTCCACTCCCGTTTCGGTTTCACCTCCGCCTGGCGCCAGCTCGTCGCCGTCGGCAACGGCACCGGACTGCGCGCGCACACCCTGCTGCTCGGCACCACCGCCACGCTGTTCGCGGTGATCATCGGCACCGGCACCGGATTGTTCGGCGCGCAGCCGGCCCCGTCGGGCGGCTCGCTCGGCGTCGGCCTCGTCGTCGGCTCGGCGCTCTTCGCGGTCGGCATGCAGCTCGGCGGTGCCTGCGCCTCCGGCACGCTCTTCGCGGTCGGCTCGGGACAGACCTCGGTGGTGCTGACCCTCGCCGGGTTCATCGCCGGCGCCACGCTCGCCGCCTGGCAGTTCGACCTGTGGAAGGACCTGCCGGCCTGGGACCCGGTCGTCCTGTCCGACCACATCGGCTGGTTCGGCTCCTGGGCGGTGACGATCGCCGCGCTGCTGGCGGTGGTGTTCGTCTCGCGCCGTGTGCAGGCCCGCCGCAACCCGCCGCCGCTGGGCCCCGTCCCCTCGGCGCGCGGTGCGGCCGTCCGGGCGCTGCGCGGCTCCTGGCCGCTGGCCGCCGGCGCCCTGGCACTGGCCGTGCTGGGCGCGGGGGTGCTGCTGGTCTCCGGCGGCGCCTGGGGCGTCACCAGCGCCTTCAGCCTGTGGGGCTCGGAACTGGTCGGGGCGCTCGGCGGCCACCCGGAGAACTGGACGTGGTGGCAGCAGCCCGGCAACGCCGACATGCTGGCGGGCCCCGTCCTCGCCGACAAGACCAGCCTCACCGACATCGGCATCATGATCGGCGCGGCCGTGGCGGCGGCCCTCGGCGGCAGCTGGGCCCTGCACCGCGGCATCCCCTGGCGCACGGCGGTCGCGTCGGTGCTCGGCGGTGTGCTGATGGGCATCGGCGCCCGGCTGGCCGGCGGCTGCAACATCGGCGCGTACCTCGCGGGCATCGCCTCGGGCAGCCTCAGCGGCTGGGTGTGGGGCGCCGTCGCCCTGGCCGGCACCTGGGTCGGTCTCAGGCTGCGTCCGCTGTTCGGTCTGGGCAACCCCAAGCCGGGTGACGGCGTCTGCTGAACGGACGGCACCCGTCCGAGGCGTGAGACGGTACGCGGGGGCGGTACGGCCGACGGTCCGTGCCGCCCCCGCTCCGGCGGACGACACCGCCGCCCCGGCGGTCCGTGCCGCCCCCGCCCCGGCGGACGACACCGCCGCCTGCCCGGCCGTCGTGCCCGCTGCCCGAGGGACTCCCTCTGGACCGGACGCCGGGCGGCCACCATCCTGGTGAGCGCCGTTCCCGTAATCGGCCTCCAGTGAGGTGGCAGCAGTATGACCGTCGTCGATCTCGCCGCGCTCGGTGAGTCCTTCACCCGCGACCCCTATCTCGTCTACGCGCGCTTACGGGCGCAGGGCCCAGTCCACCGCATCCGGATGCCGGAGGGCATGGACGCCTGGCTCGTCGTCGGCCACGAGGCCGGACGGGCCGTGCTGACCGACCCCAGGCTCTCCAAGAACTGGGACAACGCGGCGCCCGCCTTCCGGCACGGCGCCGTCTCCGCCGGCCCGCACATGCTCCGCGCGGACCCGCCCGACCACACCCGGCTGCGGAAACTGGTCGCCCGGGAGTTCACCGCGCGGCGCGTGGAGCAGCTCGCGCCGCGCGTCCAGAAGACCACCGACGAACTCGTCGACGCCCTGCTCGCCGCCCCCGGCGGACGCGTCGACCTGGTCGAGGCGCTCTCCTTCCCGCTGCCGATCTCCGTCATCTGCGATCTGCTCGGCGTCCCGGACCTGGACCGCCGGTCCTTCCGCACCTGGTCGAACGACGCGCTGGGCGCCACCGACCCGGCCCGGCGCGAGGCCGCCGCCACCGCCATGGTCGGCTACCTGACCCAGTTGATCGAGGAGAAGCGCCGGCACCTCGGCGACGACCTCATGAGCGCCCTGATCCACGGCTCGGACGAGGACGGCGACTCCCTCTCGCCGGAGGAACTCCTCGGCATGGCCTGGCTGCTGCTCGTCGCCGGTCACGAGACCACCGTCAACCTCATCTCCAACGGCGTCCTCGCCCTGCTCACCCATCCGGAGCAACTGGCCGCCCTGCGCGCCGACCCCGGCCTCATGGGCGACGCGGTGGAGGAGATGCTCCGCTTCGACTCACCGGTGGAGACCCCGACGTACCGCTTCACCACCGAGCCGGTGACCATCGGCGACACCACCGTGCCCGGCGGCGGCGAACTCGTCCTCGTCGCCCTGGCCGACGCCAACCGCGACCCGGACCGCTTCGCGGACCCCGACCGCTTCGACATCACCCGGGACGCCCGCGGCCACATCGCGTTCGGCCACGGCATCCACTACTGCCTGGGCGCGCCGCTGGCCCGACTGGAGGCGCGTATCGCCATCGGTACGCTGCTGGACCGCTGCGGCGGCCTGGACCTGGACATCCATCCGGCCGCGATCACCTGGCGCACCGGCATGCTCATCCGCGGCCCGCACAGCCTGCCGGTACGGGTCACCCCGTAGCGGGGGTGCCGCGGTGCGGAACGGACCGCCCGGGCCCACCCTGGAAGGGCGGCGGGCCACAGCGGTCCGGTACGCGCGAGCCACGAGGAGCGGGCCATGGCCAGGAGCCGGGACAAGGGCGACGGCAAGGGCGAGGGGCTGAGGAAGGGCGACAAGGTCGCCTGGAGCAGCCACGGCAGCGAGACCGAGGGCAAGGTGGAGAAGGAGATCACCGAGCGGACGGACGCGGCCGGCCGCACGGTGGACGCCTCGTCGGACGATCCGCAGTACCAGGTGCGCAGCGGCAAGTCGGGCAGGTCCGCCGTGCACAAGCCGTCCGCTCTCAAGAGGAAGGGGTGAGCCGGCGGGCGGCCGCCCCGCGCGCTCAGGCGGGTGCCGCCGTCTTCGGCTCGCGGGGCGGGTCGGTCAGCTGCTCGCGCAGGTAGTTCCACACCACCGCGATCAGCGCGGCGACCGGCACGGCCAGCAGGCTGCCCACGATGCCGGCCAGGCTGCCGCCCAGCGTCACCGCCAGCAGGATCACCGCGGCGTGCAGCCCCAGCCCGCGGCCCTGGATGATCGGCTGGAACACGTTGCCCTCCAACTGCTGCACCACGATGATGATGGCCAGCGCGATCAGGGCGTCCGTCAGTCCGTTGGAGACCAGCGCGATGAGGACCGCGACGAAACCGGCGAAGAGCGCGCCGACGATGGGCACGAACGCGGACACGAACGTCAGCACCGCCAGCGGCAGCACCAGCGGCACCCCGAGGATCCACAGGCCGAGGCCGATGAAGACGCCGTCCAGCACCCCCACGAGCGCCTGGGAGCGCACGAAGGAACCCAGGGTGTCCCAGCCGCGGGACGCGACGGCCGGGACGTCGGTGGCGAGCCGGCCGGGCAACTGGCGGGCGAGCCAGGGCAGGAACCGGGGACCGTCCTTGAGGAAGAAGAACATCAGGAAGAGCGCGAGCACGGCGGTGACCAGTCCGTTGACGACGGTGCCCACACCCGTGGCGACGGTGTCGACCACACTGCCGACGCTGTCCTGGACACGGGCCATCGCGGAGTCCACGGCACTGGTGATCTGGGCGTCGCCGATGTTCAGCGGCGGCCCCGCGGCCCATTCGCGCAGCCGCTGGATGCCCTTGACGACGCCGTCGGTCAACTCGTCGGTCTGCGAGGCCATCGGTACCGCGATCAACGCCACCACCCCGGCGGCGACCAGCAGGAACACCACGGTCACGGTGGACGCGGCCAGGGTCGGGTGCCAGCCGTGCCGGCGCAGGAAGCGGGCCGGGGGCCAGGTGAGCGTGGTGAGCAGCAGACCGACGACCAGCGGCCACACGACCGACCACATCCGGCCCAGGAGCCAGAGGGTCACCGCGAGCATCGCGAGAAGCAGCAACAGGTCGACGCAGATGCGAGCTCCGGTACGGAGCGCGGCGCGGGTTCTCGCGGAACTCAACGTGACAGACATGGGGTTCACCCTATGGTGCCCGCCGCCACGATTCAGCCGGCGAGCGCCCGCAGACGCACCGGCCCGGCCGTCGCGCCCTGTTCCCCTCCGCCTTTGGCCCGGAGGCACGGCGCTGGACGCGCCGCCCCGTCCCGGCCTGATCCACGAGGGCACGCTCCGCGGCCACGTGCGTCACCGGGACGGCACCCGCCGCGACTCGCCGTACTGCAGCAGCCTGCTCGCGGACGAGCGACCGGCGGCACGGGACCTCGCGGGAGCGGATCGCCGCCAGGAGCCGGGCTCGGGGGCGCGGCGGCCCGGGGGGTGAGGCGGTCCCACGGCACGCCCGTGTCTCATCGGATTCTCATCCCTCGCCCCTGCGGCCCCGGGGGTGGCCCGCGCCGCCGTGCCGGTCAGCCGCGGTCCGCGGCCGTGGCCGTGGTGAACGAGATCCACACGTCCGGCGGCACCTGGGGCCGGTGCGGCACCGGCCGGCGTTCCTCGGTCCAGGCGGCCCCGGCGATCTCCGTGGCGGCGCGGCGCCAGAACGCGACCGCGGGCGCGTTGGCGTCCTGGAAGGGGATCTCCCACGGCCCCGGATGCCTGGCGACGACCTCCTGAACACCCCGCAGCCCGGTCCCGGTCCGACGGGCACCCCGAACGACGAAGAAACTGTTCATGACCCGCGCCGGACCGCGCAGCGCGCGGACGAACGCGAAACCGGCCGGACTGCCGCCGCTCAGCAAGAGGTACGGCGCCCAGTCGGCGTCCGTGAAGGCCGAGTGCAGCCGGTCGCTGCGGAACGTCCCGTCCCCTCCGGGCAGCGAACCGTCCAGCTCCGACAGGTCATGACGGAACATCAGCCACAGCCGCTCCACGGTCGGACGGTCGGCGGTGAGGGCGGGGCGGACGACGCCGGGCATACGGCTCCTCCAAGGCGGGTCTCCGGGCATGAGAAAGGCCTTCCCGGCGGACGTCCGTCCCGGCCGGGAAGGCCTCTGCGCACTGGCCGGGACTCTACCGGACGGCCACGGGGGCGAGCGGGGGAGGACCACGTGGCCGGTGCACGGGGCGCGTCGCGCGCGCCCGCCGTGCGGTCGGTCCTCCACCGGATCGCCGTTCCGTGTACGGCGGTTCGTCGCCGGTCCGGTGTTCACGGCGGGCCGCCCTCCCCCGTGTGTCACGAGATGTCCACGACTTCACACATCCGCCCTGCCGGCCGGAACGGACCGGCGCACCGCGCCGCGCGGCGGCGAGGCCGCCGTGCCCGGGGTCGTACGGCTGGAGTGGACCGGCCCCGAGGGCAACCGGCTGTACGTCCGGCGCCGGAAGCAGCCCGCCGCGGGAGCGCGGTCGTCGCGCGCCACCGGTGCCACCGGGCCGGCCGGTCCGAGTGGCACCGATGACTCCTTTGACATAGGTATGGCGGTATATTTATGCTGTCCGTATGCCCGAGGAGAACACGTCCGCGCAGGACATCGACCACGTGGCCGCACGGCTCGTGGCGTGCCTGCCCGGGCTGACCCGGGCCCTCGACCGCCGGGTCGCGCAGGACTGCGCGCACCCCAAGCCGCCCGAGGCGCAGCTCGCGCTGTTGCGGCACGTCGAGGAGAACGACGGCACCACCGTCCGCGCGGCGGCCGAAGCCCTGGTGATGAAACCCAACAACGTCAGCGCGCTGGTCACCCAGCTGACCGAGCAGGGGCTGCTGGAGCGTCGCCAGGACGCGGCCGACAAGAGGGTCGCGCACCTGCACCGCACCCCGCTGGCCCGGCGGCGACTGGCCGAGGTCGAACGCCTGATGGGCGCCCACCTGGGCAGCGCCCTGCGGGCGCTGACCGAAGGCGAGCTGGACGCCCTGGGCTCGGCCCTGGGCTCGCTCTCGGCACTCGAAGGGCATCTGCGCTCCGGCCACTGACCACCCGCCCCGGCCCCGCGCGGACCGGGGGCGTCAGGGCGTGGCGCGCTCGCTCGCCGAGGCCTTCCCCTTCCCCTCTCCCTGCTTTCCCCTGTGCCGACGGCCCTCCCGTCACGTTCCGTGGCCGGATCCGCCGCGCGGCGTCCCTCCCCCGTACGATCGAAGGACACGCACAGTCATGCCCTCCGCCCCCACCACATCCTCCGCCCCACCGACCCGCGCCCCGGCCGCGGACCGCCCGCGCGGACGGCGGGCCAACCCGTGGCTGACGCTGATCGCCGTCGCCTTCGGCCTCTTCATGGTCGGCCTGGACGGCTCGGTCGTCTCCATCGCCAACCCCGAGATCGGCCGGGACCTGGGCGCCTCCACCTCCGGCCTCCAGTGGGTCACCAACTCCTATCTGCTGGCCCTCGCCGCGGCCCTGATCCTCGGCGGCAAGCTCGGCGACCGGTTCGGACGCCGCACCTTCTACCTGATCGGTGTCGCGGGCTTCACCGCCGCCTCCGTCGCCATCGGACTGGCCGGCTCCATCGAGGGCGTCATCGCCTTCCGCGCCGTCCAGGGCTTTTTCGGCGCCCTGCTCATGCCCAACACCCTCGGCATGCTGCGAGCCGTCTTCCCGCCGAAGAAGTTCGGCATGGCGGTCGGCATCTGGGCCATGGTCTCCTCGGTCTCCACCGCGCTCGGCCCCATCGTCGGCGGACTGCTCGTCCAGCACGTCGACTGGGAGTCCGTCTTCTACATCAACGCCCCCATCGGCGTCATCGCGCTGGTCTTCAGCGTCGTCGTCCTGCCGCAGACCAGGAACAGCGCCGCCGCGGACGAGAAGTTCGACATCGTCGGCGTCGCCCTGCTGGCCCTGGGACTGCTCGCCGTCGTCTTCGGCGTGGTCAAGGGCGAGACCTGGGGCTGGACCTCGGGCGGCACGCTCGGCGCCATCGCGGCCGGCGTGGTGGTCCTGCTGGTCTTCGGCCTCTGGGAGAACCGGGTCGCCTCACCCCTGCTGCCCATGCGGCTGTTCCGCAGCCGCGCGCTGACCATCGGCACGGTCGTCACCGCACTGAACTTCTTCGTCCTGCTCGGCGTCATCTTCTTCGTCATGCTCTACCTGCAGAGCGTGCGCGGCTTCACCCCCGTCGAGGCCGGGGTGCGCACCCTGCCGCTGAGCCTGGCCTCGGTCGTCGCCTCCCCGCTCGGCGCGGCGCTCACCGACCGGTTCGGGCCGCGCCTGACGATGCCGCTCGGCATGGCCCTCCAGGCGGCCGCCTGCCTCGTCATGCTCGGCTGGAGCGCCGACTCGTCGTACGCCACGATGTGGCCGCCGTTCATCGCCCTCGGCCTGGGCGTGGGCATGGTGATGTCGTCCTCCTCCGACGCCATCGTCGGCAACGCGCCCGTCAGGGACGGGGGAGTGGCGGGCGGCCTCCAGGCGACCGCCCTGCAGATCGGCGGCGCGCTCGGCACGTCGGTCCTCGTGTCGCTGATCAGCAGCCGCGTCGGCTCCACCCTCACCGGAGAACTCACCTCCGCCGGTGTGCCCGCGACCACCGCCGCCGGACTGGCGCAGGCCAAGGACGCGGTGGCCATGGGCGTCGCCCCGGTCTCCGACGCCATGCCCGCCCGGCTGCGGGACGCCGTCGTCGAGGGCAGCCACCAGGCGTTCATGAACGGCGTGCACACCGCCGTGCTCGTCGCCGGAGCGCTGTGCGTCATCGGCGCCGTGGTGGCCGCCGTCGGCGTGCGCCGCACCGCCTCGGAGCAGCCCGCCGCCTGAGTGCGCCGCACCGCCGCGGCCGCGCCCGCCGATCGGCGGGCGCGGGCGCGGCGAAACGGGGTACCCGATGTGCATGAAGAATGAACGAGCACGCTCCGACGACGACCGGGACCCGGCCGTGGCTCGGGCGAAAGGGACCATGAGTCTCATGCGCTGGTTCCGGTGGGTCGCCTCGCTGCTGACGGTCAGTTGGTTCCTGTCCTGGGTGAACAGCCTGATCACGGACGCGCAGGGCACCGACCGCTGGTGGCCCCTGCTGAGCGCCTTCCTGTGGGCCGGTCTGTCCGTCTACGCGTTCGTCACCTACCGGCGCACCGGCCGCGACCTCTCCGGCGCGCGGCGAAGGACCGGGCGGCCGGTGGCCCTGCGGTGACACGGCACCGCTGAGGACCGCCCCGGCGGCCCCCGGCGAACGGTGCCGCCGCGCGGGACGCCCGCGCCAGGGGTTCCGGCGGCCCGGCAGGGCCGCGACGACCAGGAACCCCGTGGGCCGGTCCGAGCGTTGACCGGGAACAGGAGCCGGTGTCCGGGGGCCGCCCGGGCAGCGGAAGGACACCGCGTGACGGGGCAGAGGGCGCGCGCCGTGACGGGCGGTACGGCGCGGGCTCGGGCCGGCCGCGCCGGGCGGGAGGTGGCGTGCGGCGGCGGAAAAGAGGTATGAAGCGGTCGTGGAAGGGGCGGACGGTCCGCCGGCGTACCGAGGGGACGGGACGTGCGCGGAACGCGGCTCACCAAGACGTTCAGGGCGGTCGAGATCGGTGACGGGGGCGACGGGCGCTGGGCCGCGCACGCCGGGCCGGTCCTGGCGGGCGCCGAGGACTGGCTGACCGAGGAGGGCCGCACCCCCGAGGGCGCGGCCCGGGCCCGGGAACTGTTTGAGACACACCTGCCCGAACTGGTCCCGACGCTCGACCGGCTGGCCGGCCAGCTGCCGTCACCCCGGGCCGGGACCCTGCTCACCCTGGCCGCGGTACGGCCCTTCTTCTCCGCCTGCACCCAGACCGGCACCGCCGGCACCCTGCTGCGCAACTACGACTTCGCCCCCGAGCACTGCGAGGCGGTCATCGTCTCCTCCCGCTTCCTGCGGCCCGTGATCGGCATGCAGGAGGCGGGGTGGGGCCTGCTGGACGGGATGAACGACGCGGGGCTCGCCGTGTCCCTGACCTTCGGCGGACGCCACGTGCACGGACCGGGCTTCGCCATGCCCCTCGTACTGCGCCACCTGCTGGAGACCTGCCGGACCGTCGACGAGGCGGTCGGCAGGCTGCGCGCCGTACCCGTCGCCGTCCCCCAGAACGTCACCCTCGTCGATCCCGGCCGGGCCGTGACCGTCCACGTGGGGCCCGACATACCGCTGACCGAGGCACCGGACGCCTGCGCCGCCAACCACCAGCATCTGCCGGTACCGGACGGACAGGAGCGGGTCACCCGGACCCTGGAGCGGCTGGCCGCCGTGCGCGCGGCCGGGACGGACGTGACGGCGATGCTGCGGCCGCCCCTCTACCAGCAGGCGTACGACAAGTGGCTCGGCACGGTGTACACCGCCCACTACCGCCCCGTCGACGGCCATGTCACCTACCACTGGCCCGGCGCCCGCTGGGAGCAGTCCTTCGCGGACTTCTCCCAGGGCGAGCGCACCGTCGTCCTCGGACTGCCGGGGCCGGCCGCGCGCTGAGCGCCGTGCGGCGGCGGACCGGGCGGCGGATCAGGCGGCGGTCGCGGACAGCTTGGCGATCAGCGCCGACAGCTCGTCGAGTTCCGCCGGGGCCAGGTCGGTGAGCGGCGGGCGGACCGGGCCGGCGGTGTGACCGGTGGCGGTCATACCGGCCTTGACGATGCTGACCGCGTAACCGGCCCGGCGGTTGCGGATCCCGGTGTACGGCGGCACGAAGTCCGACAGCATCCGGGTGACGTCGGCCTGCCGGTGCTCGCGTACGGCGGCGTAGAAGGCGAGGGCGAACTCGGGCAGGAAGTTGAAGATGGCCGAGGAGTACGTCGTCACCCCGAGCTGGATCAGGGCCGGGGAGCGCACCAGGGCGGGCCGCTGTCCGGCGGCGGGCATGGCCGCGAGCCGCAGTCGCCGGGCCCGGCCACAGGGGGCGCCCCCGTCCGGCCGGGCCAACAGGTCCACGAGGCCGGCGGCGTCGGCGTCGAAGGCACCGCGCCCGGCGCCGGGACTCCGTCCGTGGCCGCGCCGGTCCATCAGCGCCGGCCGGCAGCGGCCGGCCGGCGGCCGCCGCGCCGCGAACCCGTGGGCGGCGGCGTCGCCCCAGGGGGAGACGGTGTGCGCGAAGACGGCGGCGGCACGCTCACCGCGCGTCCCGTCCCGCACCGCGCGGTGGACGCCGGCCGTGCCGCCTCACACGTCGTCGCAGGTCTCCCGGAGGTGACCCGAGCGGCCCCCGGGCAGGACGTCGAGGTCACGCCGGACGATGCTGATGTCCTCGCCCCAGCCCGCACAAGCCGACTCCAGGCCCTGCTCGTCGTACTCGATCACCAGGACGGCGTCACCGAACGCGCTGACGTACTCCCCGCACTCGGTGTACTTCCCGCACTCCTCCGCCACGGCGAAGTCCAGGCCGACCCTCTCGCGGTCCCCGGCGAGCTGCGGGGTGTTCTTCTGGCCGATGGCCAGGCCCGCCTCGTGGGCGTGGGCGGCGAGCAGCGTGAGGAACGCCTCGGCGTCGCCGGCGCTCAGCAGCCCCTTGGGGGCCCGGGTGTAGCTGTCGTAGTTGTCCGGCTCGACCGCGTCGTAGCCCTGGTCCGCGCAGCCGTCGATCCAGCCGTTCACCTTCTCGGCGATCCGCTCGCGCTTGCCGGCGGTGCCGATGTCCAGCATGGCCTCGCCCCAGTCCTCGTCCATGACGACCTCACCGTCCTCGTCGCGCAGCAGGAGGTCGGAGTCCCAGTCCCGTTCGGCGCCGGGCTGGGCCTGGAAGGCGTTGACGTAGCAGATGTTGTAGAGGCCGGCGGCGGGCTCCGCCGTGTGGTCGCGTACGACGACCCGCACGCCGTCGGGCGGGGCGTAGGGGCCGCCGAGCTGGTAGTCGAACCCGGTGTGCGCGGGGGGCGGCGTCACCTCCGCGGGAGCCGCGGCCTCCGGGCCGTTTGCGGCGCCGCTCGAACACGCCGTGACGAGCAGAGCGGTGAGGGCGGTCGTCACGGCGAGGACGGCCGCGGAGGGGCGGGTGCGGACGCGGTGGCTGCGCATGGCTGACGGGCTCCATCTGGCGGACACGTCCCCGCCTCGGACCCCGGGCGGGGTCCTGGCGACTCGGTCCGGGCTCGCGGCGCGGGGACCGCACACCGGCTGGGCATGTCTCGCAGCAACCTAGACGACGCCGAAATCGCACGTCAAACCGGGGTTGTGGCGGGCTCCAGGCGCACCACCAGCCCCTTGGACGCCGGTTGGTTGCTGAACTCGGCCACGCTCTCCAGCGGCACCAGGACGTTGGTCTCGGGGTAGTACGCGGCGGCGCACCCGCGGGCGCTGGGGTAGGCGACCACGGTGAAGCCGGCGGCGCGGCGCTCGGTACCGTCGGGCCCCACGCTCACCAGGTCCACCCGCGCCCCGTCGGCCAGCCCGAGCGCGGTGAGGTCGTCCGGGTTGACCATGACCACCCGGCGGCTGCCGTGGATGCCCCGGTACCGGTCGTTGTTCGTGTACGGGACCGTGTTCCACTGGTCGTGGGAGCGCAGCGTCTGCAGCAGCAGGTGCCCCTCGGGGACCTCGGGCATCCGCCAGTCGTTGCGGGTGAACCGGGCCTTGCCCGAGGCCGTGCCGAAGACCCCCTCGTTGACCGGGTTGGGCAGCCTGATGCCGCCGGGCCGGGCGACCCGCCGGTTGTAGTCGTGCAGCCCCGGCACGATCCGGGAGATCCGGTCGCGGATCGTCCCGTAGTCGGCCTCGAACCGCTCCCACGGGATCCGCGCCGTGCCGTCCAGGGTGTGGCGGGCCAGCCGGCAGAGGATCGCCACCTCGCTGAGCAGCAGCCGGGAGGCGGGTTCCAGCCGCCCGCGTGAGACGTGCACCTCGCTCATGGAGTCCTCCACCGTGACGAACTGCTCGCCGGTGGCCTGGACGTCGCGCTCGGTGCGGCCCAGCGTCGGCAGGATCAGCGCCGTATCGCCGCACACGGTGTGCGACCGGTTGAGCTTGGTGGAGATGTGCGCGGTCAGCCGGCACCGCCGCATGGCGTCCTCGGTGACCTCGCTGTCCGGGGCGGCCCGCACGAAGTTGCCCGCCACCCCGAGGAAGACCTTGATCCGGCCCTCGCGCATGGCCTTGATCGAGTTCACCGAGTCCAGGCCGTGGTGCCGGGGCGGCTCGAAGCCGAACTCGTCGCGCAGCGCGTCCAGGAAGGAGTCGGGCATCTGCTCCCAGACGCCCACCGTGCGGTCGCCCTGCACGTTGCTGTGCCCGCGCACCGGGCAGGCCCCGGCCCCGGTCCGGCCGAGGTTGCCGCGCAGCAGCAGGAAGTTGACGATCTCCCGGACGGTGGGGACGCCGTGCCGGTGCTGGGTGACGCCCATGGCCCAGCAGACGATGATCCGCTCGCTCGCCAGCACGTCGTCGCGCACCTTCTCGATCTCCGCCCGGGTGAGCCCGGTCGTGCGCAGGATGTCCTCCCACGCCACCGAGCGGGCGTACCGGGAGAACTCCTCGAAACCGGAGGTGCTGGAACGGATGAACTCCTGGTCGAGCACGGTGCCGGGCCGGGCGTCCTCAGCCTCTAGGAGCAGCCGGTTCAGCCCCTGGAACAGCGCGAGGTCGCCGCCGATGCGGATGCGCAGGAACCGGTCGGCGATCTCGACGCCGCGCCCGATCACGCCCCGCGGCTTCTGGGGGTTCTTGAACCGCAGCAGTCCCGCCTCCGGCAGCGGATTGACCGCGATGATCCGGGCGCCGTTCCGCTTGGCCGCCTCCAGGGCACTGAGCTGACGCGGATGGTTGGACCCGGGGTTCTGGCCCACCACGAAGATCAGGTCGGCGTGGTGCAGGTCCTCCAGGCTCACCGTGCCCTTGCCGGTGCCCAGCGTCTCGTGCAGGGCGAAACCGCTGGACTCGTGGCACAGGTTGCTGCAGTCGGGCAGGTTGTTGGTGCCGAAGGCCCGGGCGAACAGCTGGAGGACGAACGCGGCCTCGTTGCTGACCCGGCCCGAGGTGTAGAAGACCGCCTCGTCGGGCGAGTCCAGCCCCTGCAGCTCCCCGGCGAGCAGCCCGAGGGCTTCCTGCCAGCCGATGGGCTCGTAGTGGTCCGAGCCCGGCCGCTTCACCATCGGCTCGGTGAGCCGGCCCTGCTGGTTGAGCCACCGGTCGGAGCGCCGGCCCAGCTCGGTGACGGAGTACCGGCGGAAGAAGTCGGCGGTGATCCGGCGCGTCGTCGCCTCGTCGTTGATGTGCTTGGCGCCGTTCTCGCAGTACTCGTTGGCGTGCCGGTGGCCGGGGGCCGGGTCGGCCCAGGCGCAGCCGGGGCAGTCGATGCCGCCGACCTGGTTCATGGTCAGCAGCGTGGTGCCGGTGCGCCGCAGCGAGGTCTCCTCAAGGGAGTACCGCAGCGCGTGCGCCACCGCGGGGGCGCCCGTGGCCCAGGTCTTGGGCGGTTCGACGGTCAGGTTCTCCGCGGGCTCGTCACCGGGGGACTTCTGCGGCTTCGGCATCAGGCGGGTGCCTCGCTTCCTGGGATCGGGTCAGCCGTGCGGCCAGTGCGGGACCAGGCTCCTGGCCGGCTCGGTCTCCGCCGGCAGGACGTGACCGTCGCGGATCGTGCCCCGCCACGCCCCTGATGCTTCCCCCAGTCCCTCGATGAACTCCTTGAAGTGCGCCAGCGCGGGTCCCAGGACGCGCCGCGTGATCCCGAGGGGGTCGGCGGGGTCCATCCGCAGCGTGACCGACGTCCGGTCCGGTGCGAGCGGGAGGAACGCGGCCTCGCCGCGTACCCGCGTACCGAGCACCCGCCAGCGCACCACCGTGTCCGGCCGCTGTTCGACGATCTCCGTCAGGAACTCCCGGCGCACGGGGCCGAGCCCGATCTCCCAGCGGATGAGCGTGGGCTTGATCTGCTCGGCGCCGCGCACCACGGGCACGAACCGGGGGAAGACCTTGAACTGGGTCCACTGGTCGTAGGCGGTGCGCACCGGCACCGCGATCTCGATGGTCTCTTCGATGCTGCTCATGACCCGCCCGTCTCGCGCGCTCGTCCCGTCCCAGTGTCGGGTGCCCTCCGAGGGGCCGCCACATGTCCTGGTCCTGCCGCGCGACTGCCGGGCGGACCTCATCCGGCCACCCAGACCCTGACGTGGTCGACCTGGAGATCGGCGGGGGTGAGCGTCGGGCCGCCGAAGGACCCCTGGGTGTTCTGCATGACCAGATGGTGCGGGGAGCCGACGACGCCCGAGGTCTGGGTGTGCACCGGCTTCCCGTCGTAGAACCAGGTGATCCGGCCGGGCTCCCACCGGTGTCCGAAGGTGTGCCAGCCGGTGAGGGCACCGGACGGGCAGTGCCCCCGGTCCGTGTCCGTGGCGTGCCAGTACGAGCAGACCTCGCCGGACAGGCCCTCCATGGTGTCGGTCTCACCGTCCCGGGGCCAGGACTCGCCGGTGTCCCACAGCGCCGGCCAGTTCGCCACCTCGCCGCCCGCCGACGGCACGCGGGCCCGGTACTCGACCGCGCCGTACCGGTAGGAGAACTTGCCCCTCGTGTTCACCTGGGCTCCGGTGTGCCCGCGCGCCTCTCCCTTGCACGTGGCGTCCTCCCCGGTCAGCCTCAGATGCAGCGTCCCGCCGGACACCTCGACGTTCCGCGTGTCGTAACAGGCGTCCTCGGCGCTGTTCACCGGGCCGGTGACGCCGGTGCCGAACCAGCCGGTGTTCCACTTCGAGGTGTCCAGGGAGTCCCCCTCGAACTCGTCGGAGAACCGGAGCTTCCACACGCCGGACGGATCCCACGAGGGACCGGTACCGGCCCTGTCACCGGCACCACCACTGTCACCGGCACCCCCACCAGCGATGTCACCGGCATCAGCGCTGTCACCGGCACTCCCACCACGACCCTCACCGCCCGGCTCCCCCTCAGGCGCCGCGCCGACCTCCAAGGGGATCGACGGCAACGGATGCCACACCCCGTCCGTGTCCTGCCACGAGCCGAACATCGTGTACGACCCCGCGGGGAACCCCCGCGCCTGTGAGGTGAAGGTGTGGCCCGACGGGCACAGCCGTACGCCGGACTCCGCGCCCGGGAAGTCGAGGTTGCGGCCGGCGCCGTCGCGTACGGCGACCGTGACCCGGTCCGCGGTGACGCACCGGTCCGCGGTGATCTCCAGCCGGGCCGGCGCGCGCTGACCGGCGGTGAGGTGCCCCGGCCCGAGGCCGAGCTGAGTGACCCGGGGAGCTGAGGGATCGCCACTGGCCGCGGTGGCGAGGGAAAGGGCCGCCGTCGTGACGGCCCCGGCGGTGACGAGAACGCCGATACGCGGTGAGCGCGGCTTCGGCCTGGCGTGCCGGGGTGTCTTTCCCATCGCGTGATTCCCCTCCGGTACGGCGAGGTGGGCCGGGACGAGGCAGGGTGCTCCGCCCATTCTGGAAGGGGGAGCCGTTGTCCGCCGAGGAAAAGAAGAACATTTCCGTGATCGGCAGCGAGGTCACCGACGCGCTGCCGCGCTTCGGCCGGGCCGGCCTGGAAGCCGGTTCGCCGCCGGTCCCGGGGAGCCTGCGTTTCCCGATGCGGCTCAGGCCCGCCCTGCCCCCGTTCCTCCGGACTCGCCTTCGGCGTCAAGGACGAGCAGGAGTTCCGCAAGGCCGCCGCCGGGAACGAGACGGTCCGCCGCGATCCGCCGCAGGGCGCCGCTTCGCCGAAGATCCCATTGGCTTAGGCTTACCTAAGCTTTGCCTCGGGAATACCTTCAGCCTGCCCTCGTCAGTGGGGCACCCGCAGAAAGACCGCGCCCATGCCTGTCCTCCACCGACGTGTCCCCCTGACCGCCGCGGGTGCCGTGGCCCTCGCGCTGGCCGGCGCGCTCGTGCCGGCGAACGCCGAGGCCGCGGCGCCCGCGGCGTCCGTCACCTCCGCTCCGCTCGTCCAGGGGCTCTACCAGTCCGCGTACTCGGAGCGCAACGACGTGCTGTGGGCGACGGCGTCGGTGGGCCAGCCCCCGGCGGCGGTCACCCGGTCGCAGCTGGTGCGGCTCGACCCGGACACCCTGGAGACGGAGGCGGTCTACGACGTCCCGCTCGACGAGACCGACGGCACCATCGAGGCGGTCTACGGCATCGACGTCGACGACGAGCACAACACGGTGTGGGTCACCAACACCCGCGACGACAGCGTCGCCGTCTACAGCCAGCGCACCGGCCGGCGCCTCGCCACCGTGCCCGGCGTCGAGCACGCGCGGGAGGTCGTCGTGGACGAGGAGCGCGACCTGGTGTGGGCGAGCGCCTACGGCAGCGGCTCGGTCGTCGCCTTCGACAGCCGTACGTACCGGGAGGTCAGGCGCGTCACCGTGGCGGGGGCCGGTCCGACGGGACTGGCGCTGGACGAGCGGACCGGCGCCGTGCACGCCGCCGACTTCACCCACGACCGCGTCCTGAGCATCACCCCCCGTTCCGACGTCCCCCGGATCACCCCCACCGGTGACGGCCCCCTCTCGGTCTCGCTCTCCGCCGACGGCCGCACCGCCTACACCGCCGACCAGGGCGCGGGCACGGTGTCGGTCGTCGACCTGCGCAAGGGGAGGGTCACCCGGTCCATAACCACCGGCGAGGGCGCCAAGTCCGTGGCCACCGACCCGCGTTCCGGCCGGGTCCTGGTCGTCAACCGGCTGGCCGCCAGCGTCTCCGTCGTCGCCCCGCGGCCGGGCACCGTCACCGAGACCCTCGCCACCGCGGCGCTGCCCAACCACGTCCACGTGCGCGACGACGGCACCGCCTACGTCCTGGACAAGTCGGCCTCCGGGCCGGGCGGCGAGGACCGCGTCACGCGCATCACCCTCGCCGCCCGCTGAGACGTCAGCCGTCGAGCCCGTAGAAGCGGATCGGCGAGTTCGGCCGGAAGCCGATGCGCGGGTACACGGGCGCACCGGCCTGCGTCGCGTGCAGCGTCGCCCGCGTCAGCCCGGTGGCCCGCGCGCCCTCGTGCAGCGCCTTCCTGGTCACGGCCTCGCCGTAGCCCCGGCGCTGCCACTGGGGGTCGGTGGCGACGAGCGCCACGAACAGGCGGCCGTCCACCGGCAGGGCCCCGGCGCACGCCACCGGGACCCCGTCGCGCAGGGCGAGATAGGCGTACACGTCGTTCTTCCAGAGCGCGGAGCCGGCCAGCCCGTCGCGGCCCTCGTCCAGCGGGAAGCCGTACGCGCGGGAGTTGAGGTCCGCGTAGGCCGTCAGGTGGTCGTCGGTGCGCACGCGTACGAACGTCAGGTCGGGGTGGCCGGGGTCGGGCACGGGCAGCAGGTCACCGGCCATGCCGGTGCCGGGGAAGGCGAGTTGCAGCCCCGCCCGGCCGGCCGCGTCGTCCAGGGCCGCGCGGGCCCCGTCGTCCAGGAGGTCCTCGAAGAGCCAGAGGAAACCGGGGCGCCGCTTGGACCGCATGACGTCGGCGGCCTGGGCCAGCCGCCGGGCCAGGAGGGCGGCATCGGGCTTCACCTCGGTCAGCGTGACACAGTTCCAGAAGGCGAAGCGGCTGTCCGCCCAGCGGACGGCGATGCCCGGCAGGTCGCGTACGTCCGCCCCCGGGTCGCGGTCGAGGACCATGACCCGCCACACCGCGGCGAGTTGCTCCATCGATTCGGTCGAGTCCGCGAGATCCTTCACCGAAACTCCTCAAAAGGTCATGTGTGTGGAGAGCTGCCGCGCGGTCAACGAGCGGGAGCGGCCCCGGGTTCACGCGTCCGCGCGCCGCCGGTGGGCGGCGCGCGGACGGGCCGTGCGAGGGCGGTGGCCTCCTCAGGCGCGGCGGCTCAGGCCCAGCAGCCGTTCACCGTGGCGGCGAGGCCGTCCATGGCGTCCTTGATGTCGGCCGGGGCGGCCGTGGAGTTGTTCTCGATGAACGAGAAGATCCGCCACTCGCCGTCCTCGGTCCGCGTCACACCGCTCAGCGCGATAGCTCCGGTGAGGGTGCCGGTCTTGGCCCGCACCTTGCCGACGGCGCACTCGGAGTCGGCGTCGTCGAAGCGTCCCCACTCCGGGCCGAGGCTGGCACCGGCCTCGCCGGCGACCGGCAGGCCGTCCAGGATCGAGCTGAGGGCGGGGACCTCGGTGATCGAGTCGAGGAGCTGCGCGAGGGTGGCCGCCGGGATGCGGTCGGCACGGGAGAGACCGCTGCCGTCGTACATCTCGAAGCTGTCGAGCGAGATGCCGTACGAGCTGAGCACCTGGCGGACCAGCTCGACACCGCCCTCGAAGGTGGCGGGCTTGCCCATCTCCACGGCGGTCATCCGCAGCAGGGTCTCGGCGATGTTGTTGTCGCTGGTCTTGAGCATCTGCTTGACGACGGCCGACAGCGGCGCCGACTTGTGCTGCGCCACCGGCACGTCGGACTGCTTCGCCGTCGCCCGGCCGACCTCGCCGTCGACGGTGACGCCCTGCGCCGCGAGCTTCTCGGCGAAGACGTTGCCGGCGTCGATGGCCGTGTCGTCCACCGCGGCGCCGTCGACGACGAGCGAGCGGACCGGGGCCACCTCGGTGGGGTAGTAGCCCTCGTTCCAGCCGTTGGCGAGGGCCGGCTCGGCGAACAGGCTGTCGTCCACGCGGACCTTGATGTCGGTGACGCCCGCGGCCTTGAGGCCGTCGACCGCCGTCTTCGCCATCTCGGCCAGGTCGTCGCTGGTGAGGGTGCGGTCGCCACCGCCGACCAGGGTGAGGGTGCCGTCGCCGTAGACGACCTTGGTGGTGAACTCGTGGTTCGCGCCCAGCAGCGTCAGGGCGGTGGTCGCCGTGGCGAGCTTGGCGTTGGAGGCCGGCATGAGCGCGGTGGAGCCGTTGTGGTCCCACAGGGCGGTGTCCGAGTCGGCGTCGAGGACCACACCGCTGACGTCGGAGCCCAGGCGTTCGTCGGCGACGCGCTCGGTGAGGTTCTTCACCAACTGCGCGTCATCGGCGTCGAGGCCGTCGACCGAGACGCCCCGCGCCGCCGTCGTGGGGGCGCTGTCGGCGGCGAACGCCGAGGTGCCGGCCAGCGTGGCCGAGGCCACCGGCACGGCCATCGCGAGCACGAGGGCCCGGCGCGCGCCGACGCGGCTCACTCTCGCCCGGCGGTGCCGGCGGCGACCGCCGGGGGAGAAGGTGGTGGGGGTTTCGTCTGGCGTACCAGTCATAAAGGAAATCCAGAGATCGGGTACATCGTTCTGTGGGGTGGAACGGCGGGCACGTTACCAGCCGTCAGATGAGCGAATGAGATGCAGAATGATTGCGTGTGAACGAATTGCAACGAACCATGACCGGTTCGTGACGGCGCAGTCCGGAAAATCGCCCTTTTGACGAGGGGTGAATTACGCAGGTGCTTTCCGGATGCCCTCTCGAAGGCTTCCCCCGGGTGCTGCCGGGCACGTTCTCCTGCCCTTCGGTGCAAGGAATCGCGGCGGGACCGGCCGCCCGGTGACGCGGCACCGGCCGTGTCACATCCCGACGGCGCCGTCGAGGCGTTCGCGCAGCAGATCGGCGTGCCCGTTGTGCCGGGCGTACTCCGCGATCATCTGCACCATGATCGTGCGCAGCGACACCGGCTCTCCGGTACGCGCCCGGATGCCCGTCTCCTCCAGCGTCGCCGCGGCGGCGACGATCCGCCGCGACCGTTCGCACTCCGCGCGCCAGACGGCGAAGGCCTCCTCGGGATCGCCGTCGAGCCGGTCGAAGTCCTGGTCCGGGTCGTCGTCGGAGTAATGCAGCAGCGGGACGTCCTCACCGGCGAACTGCATGCGCAACCACCACCGTTCGGCGCCGGCCAGGTGCCGCACCAGGCCGTGCAGGGACATCCCGGACGGCGGCACCGCCCGCGTGGACAGCTGCCCGGCGGACAGGCCGGAGCACTTCTGCTCGAACGTCGCCCGGTGCCAGTCCAGGAACGTGCCGAGCGTCTCGCGCTCGGTGCCGACGGAGGGCAGCGCGGGACGGGCGTCGTCGGCCCAACGGGGCGCGTAGTGCTGGGGTACGGGCGTGTCGCTCATGGTCCGCCTTCCGGTCCGGGGCCCCGGGGTTCGGCCGGGGTCCCGCGGAGTCTGGCAGGCACCACTGACATCGCCCGGCCGACGCTCACCCCGCCGGGGACGCGTCCGGCGCCTCGCCGGCCGCGACGGCACAGCGGCGGGCCAGCAGCGCGAACGCCTCGCGCAGCTCGGCGGGCCGGACGTCGTGGAGACCGGCGTCGAACCGGCCCATCGCCGAGGCCAGGCCCATCCACGACCAGGAGCCGAGCACCACCCGGCAGCGGCCGGGGCCCAGCGCCTCCACCAGTCCGTCCGCCACGTAGGGAGCGACGGAGGAAGCGGACACGTCCAGGACCGCCTCGCCCCGGCAGGGCCAGGCGGCCGGGCCGTCGGAGCCGTGGAACCGTCCGGCGACGAAGGCGGCCACATCGCCGCCCGGCACCTCGCGCGGGGTGAAGCGGGGGCCGGCGGGCGTGCGCGGGAAGACGCGGTCCACGCGGAAGGTGCGCCAGTCCTCGCGGTCCAGATCCCAGGCGAGGAGGTACCAGCGGCCCCGCCAGGCGATCAGGTGGTGAGGCCGCACCCGGCGCCGTGCCGCGCCGGCGTCCTCGGGGCCCGGGGCGGGGGAGGAGGCGGCGGTGTAGTCGAAGCGGAGTTCCGCACGGGCGTGGATCGCGCCGCTGATCTCCATCAGCACCCCGCTGTCCGCCTGCACCGGCTCGGCCCCGGGCGGGGTGACCACGGTCACCTGGAGCGCGGCGATCCGGTGCCGCAGCCGGGCCGGCAGTACCTGCCGGAGGGTGGTGAGGGCGCGGGCGGCGGCCTCCGCGATACCCGCGCCGGTCACGGTGGCCGTCCGGAGCGCCACCGCGAGGGCGACGGCCTGCTCGTCGTCGAACAGCAGCGGGGGCAGCTGCGATCCGGCGTCGAGGCGGTAGCCGCCGTCGGGTCCCCTGACCGCCGTGACGGGATAGCCGAGCTCCCGCAGCCGGTCCACGTCGCGGCGGACCGTGCGCGCGCTCACGTCGAGCCGGGCGGCCAGTTCCTCCCCGGGCCAGTCGCGGCGGGTCTGGAGCAGCGAGAGCAGCGCGAGCAGTCGTGCGGACGTCTTCGGCATGGGACACATCCTCCCCCCGGTAGCGGACACACCCTGTCCGCTACCCCTGCGAGTGTGAGGTCACCGACGCCGGCCGGGGTCCGACAAGGACCGTCAACGACCGGCGTCGGATCCGCATCCGTACGCAGCACCACAGGCCAGGAGCCCCCATGTCCGTCAAGACCACGACCCACCTCAACTTCCGGGGCGACGCCCGCGCCGCGCTCGACTTCTACTCCTCCGTCTTCGGCGGCCAGGTCGTCGTCGTGACCTACAAGGACACCGGGAACGTTCCCGTCCAGGCCGAGGCGGACTGGGTGATGTGGGGCCAGGTGACCGCGGACAACGGCTTCCACGTCATGGCCTACGACGTGCCGTCCGCGATGCCGTACCACCCGGGCGAGAACCCCGTCTTCGTCTCGGTGCGCGGTGACGACGCCGACGAGATCACCGGCCTGTGGGAGAAGCTGTCCGCCGGCGCGACCGTCGTGCAGCCGCTGGCACCCTCCGCCTGGGCACCGCTGTACGGCATGCTCAAGGACAGCTTCGGCGTCGTCTGGGTGCTGGACGTCGCCGCCCCGTACAACGGCTGACCTCCCCCTCCTCCGCCAGCGGGGTGGGGCCGGGCCCCCGGCCCCCCCCCCCCCCCCCCCCCCCCCCCCCCGCCGGGGGGGGGGCGCCCCCCCCCCCCCCCCCCCCCCCCCCCCCCCCCTCCGCCCCTTCCGCCGCGAACCAAGGGAACCACCGCTGTGAGAACGCGTGCGCCGGGCCGCACCGGCATCCAGGTCAGCGCCTGCTGCCTGGGCACGATGACGTCCGGCGAACTGGGCAGCCCCGACCACGAGGACCGCGCCCGGATGGCGCACCGGGCACTGGACGCCGGGATCAACTTCATCGACACCGCCGGCGTCTACGGCTACAGCGGGACCGAGGCCATCGTCGGCAAGGCGCTGGAGGGCCGGCGCGACGACGTGGTGCTGGCCACCGAGGCCAACGGCCCGATGGGGGAGGGCCCCGACCGCGGCGGCGGCTCCCGGCGCTGGATCGTCGCCGAGGCGGAGCAGTCGCTGCCCCGCCTGGCCATGGCCTTCGCCACCGCCCACCCCGACGTCAGCTCCGCCGTCATCGGCCCCCGCACCGCCGAGCAACTGGACGACCTCCTCGCGGGCGCGGCCACCGCGCTCGGCGACGACGTCCTCGACCGGATCGACGAGATCGTCCCGCCCGGCACCGACGGGGACCCCATCGACGTGTCCCGCACCCCGCCGTCCCTCACCCGTCCCGCCCTGCGCAGGCGCCCGGCCGGTGAACGGGCCGCGGCCTGAGACCATGACGACCGTCCTCGACACCCGCGCCCTGAACCGCGCCACCCTCGCCCGGCAGTTCCTGCTCGACCGGGCAGCCGCCCCCGCCCTCGACGTCATCACCCACCTGTGCGGCATGCAGGCCCAGGAACCGCAGGAGCCCTTCACCGGACTCTGGTCGCGGATGCGGGCCTTCCGGCCCCCGCACCTGGACACGCTGCTGACGCGGCGCACGGCCGTACGCACCCACCTGATGCGCCGCACCGTCCACCTCATGGCCGCCGACGACGCCCTGGCCTGGCGTGCCCGGCACGACAGCATGCTGCGGCAGCGGGTCGTGACGACCTACCGCGCCGAACTCGCCGGCCTCGACCTGGAGGAGGTCGCGGCGGCCGGGCGGGCGGTGACGGCCGACGGCCGGCCCCGCACCATGGCCGAACTCGTCCAGGCCCTCGAAGACCGCTGGCCGGCGCCGCCCCGCCGGGTCCTGGGCGAGCTGCTCGTCGCCGCCCTCGTCCCCATGGCCCAACTGCCGCCGCGGGGACTGTGGCGGGCCAGGGCGGGCGTACGCAACCTGCCGCTGGCGACCTGGCTGGGCAGGGCCCCCGCCCCGCTCCCCGCCGACGGCTCCGACCCCGTGGGCCAGAGCCTGGTCCGCCGCTACCTGGCCGCCTACGGACCCGCCGCCTCCGCCGACCTGCGCTCCTGGTGCGGCCTGACCGGACTGCCCGCCGCCGTCAAGGCCGTACGCGACGAACTCGTCACCTTCCGCGACGAGCGGGGACGCGAACTCCTCGACCTGCCGGACGCGCCGCGCCCCGACCCGGACACCCCCGCACCCGTCCGGTTCCTGCCGGCGTTCGACAACGCGATCCTCGGCTACCACGACCGCACCCGCGTCATCGACGACGCCCACCGCGGCCTGTCGGTCGCCGGCGAACGGGTCGTCCTGGTCGACGGCCGGGTCTCCGCCACCTGGACCATGGACCTCGGCACCCTCGTCGTCGCCCCGCTCAGGTCCCTCTCCCCGGCCGAGCGCGCCGACGTCACCGAGGAGGGCCGGGCGCTGGCCGCCTTCCTGACCGACGACGGCACCGACGACGACCCTGACGCCACCGGCGCCACCGACGGCCGCGTACGGCTGGAGCGGCACGGCTGACCAGGGCCCGGCGTCCCAGCCGGCGGCGGCCACCACCTCCCGCGCGACGCCGGTGACCCGGCGGCCGTCCGTCACCATCCGCACGACAGCCCGCGCGGGGCCCGCCCGTCGGGGAGCCGTGCCCCGCGCGGGCTGCCGCGCCACCCTGCTCTGGGCCTACTCGGCCGGACAGGACGAGAGTGACCACCGGATGGCGCTGCGCGTCCGGCGGAGCGGCGACGTGGGCCGCACCTGGCCCTGCCTCTCCTCGTGCGCCGTGGCCACCGGCACCGGCGGCCTGTGGGAACCGGAGTTCTCCCTTGCCTCGGACGGCGCGCTGGTCTGCCACTACTCCGACGAGACGGACGCCGCGCACAGCCAGAGACTGGTCGCCGTACGCAGCTACGACGGCCTCACCTGGCAGGGCCGCCACGACACCGTCGCCAGCGGCCTGCGGACCGACCGGCCGGGCATGCCGGTCGTCCGCGAACTGCCCGACGGCACCTGCTTCATGAGCTACGAGATCCGCACCCCCGGCGGCCGGTACCAGTGCGTGGTGCACTACCGCACCTCCGCCGACGGCTGGAACTGGGGGAGCGTCACCGACCTGGGCGTCCGCCCCGAGACGGTCGACGGCGAGTACTTCCGCGCCACGCCGACCATCGCCTGGGCCCCGGACCCCAGCGGCGGCGCCGACGGCCGGCTGCTGCTGATCGGGCAGCGCCTGCTGAACAAGGACGGCAACGTCGCCGCCGAGAACGGCCGGACGATCCTCGCCGACACCGAGAACGGCAGCGGCCCCTGGTACGAGATCGAGGCGCCGGTCGTCGTGCCCGACCCGCAGGTCAACTACTGCCAGAACTACAGCTCTCCGCTGCTGCCCTCGGCCGTGGCCGAGGGCAGCAGCGGAGAGCCGGCCGCCTCCCGGGGGCTCAGGGGCGTTGCGGTGGCGGACACGGTCAGTCCTCCCGACGGAAGAGGCGGAGCTGCACGAGCGAGACGACGAGGATCAGCGCGAAGAAGAGGTACGAGACCGCCGAGGCGTAACCGAACCGGTAACCGGTGAAGCCGACGTCGTACACGTACTCCAGGACGGGACGGGTCGAGCCGCCCGGCCCGCCCTTGGTCATGATGGAGATCTGGTCGAACACCTTGAGCGAGGCGAGGACCTGGAGCATGGCCACCAGCGCGGTGGTGCGGCGCAGTTGTGGCAGCGTGATGGACCACAGCCGGCGCCAGGCGCCCGCGCCGTCCAGGGCCGCGGCCTCGTCGAAGGCCGTCGGCAGGGACTGCAGGGCGGACAGGTGGAGCAGGAAGTTGAAGCCGACCGTCCACCACACGGTCAGGGCGGCGATCGACCACATGGCGACCGACTCGTCGGACAGCCAGCCGACGGGCTCCATGCCGAGGGCGTCCAGGAGCTGGTTGGCGAAGCCCAGGTCCGGCTGGTACAGCCAGGTCCAGATCAGGGTCACCACGGTCACGGGCAGCAGATAGGGGGCGAAGAACGCCAGCGGCCAGGCCCACTGCCCGGCGATCCCGCTGTGCACCAGCAGGGCCATCGCCAGCGCGACCAGCACCAGCGGGACGCTGGAGATCACGGTGAAGAAGACGGTGTTGCCGAGGCTGCTCCACACGTCCGGGTCGTCGAACGCCTCGGCGTAGTTGTCGAAGCCGGCGAAGGACGTGTCGCGCAGCGTCAGCGAGGAGTCGGTGAGGCTCATCCACAGGCCCTGTACCAGGGGCCAGACCAGGAAGAGCGCGAACAGCAGCAGGAACGGCAGGACGAAGAGCAGGCCGGAGCCGGGGGAGCCGACGGAGCCGAGGCCGTGGCCCGGGCGCTGGGCGCGGGCCACCGACCCGACGCGCTGCTCTGCCTCAACGACCAGCTGGCGCTGGGCGCGTTGCGCACCCTGTACGAGCACGGGCTGCGGGTGCCCGAGGACGTCGCCGTCATCGGCTTCGACGACGTGGAGGGCGGACGGTTCAGCACGCCGACGCTGAGCACCGTGGCGCCCGACAAGGCGGCGGTGGCCCGGATCGCCGTCGAACTGCTGCTGCGGCGGATGGAGGAGGCCGCGGACCCGGCCCCGGCGGACGCCGCCGCGGCCGGCGTCCGCTCGCCCCAGGACCTGGTCGTGGCCCACCGGCTCGTGCTCCGGGAGAGCACCGAGGGAGCCGCGCGGCGCGCTCCGCACGATCAACAGAACATGAGGGACGGAAAGTTGGGTAAATGAGATCAACATCTGATTGGATTGGGCAGGTGAACTTGCGTTCCTGTCCGTGAAAGGCGCTCGCTGATGTCTTCCGTCCTCGCCCAGGCCCCGACCGTCGTTCCGTCCGCCTCGCGCGCGGCGACGGACCATACCGGTGCGTCCGTGCGCGGCGGCAGGACGGCGGGCCGTTTCCCGGCCGGGCACCAGGGCGCCCTGCGGGTCGCCACGCCCAGTTACCGGCCCGACGCCCCGTACCCCGCCGTGCCGTTCGAGGCGGACGGCGCCGGCGTGCTCCGCGTCATCGCCGACCCCCGCACCCCGGTCTTCGTCACCGTGCACGCCGGCGGGCGCCGCCGCTACGGCTACTGGCAGCCGTACGACTCCCGGACCAAGCGGGGCGGCTGCTACGTCGCCCTGCCGACCGCGGCCTGCGAGGAGCTGTACGCCCAGGGCCGCATCGCGCTCGACGGGCCGCTGGTGGACCCCGCCAAGACGACGTACCGCGTCCGCCCCGCCGGCGCCCCGGCGCGGCCCTCCCGCCTGCCGGCCGCGCCGGCGCGGACGCCGGTCCCGCCCCTGTCCCCGGCGCGTGCGGTGCCCCGGCCGCTGGCCGCCTGAGGTCCACGGTACGTACGGCGTGACCGGCTGCTTTACAGTGTCTGCGTCAGTTCTCGGAGCAGTGACCTGTGAGGTGCCCAGCAACCATGCCGGCCGCAACGTTTGAGTTCCAGGTAGAAGCCCGTCAGCTGTTGCAGCTGATGATTCACTCGGTCTACTCGAACAAGGACGTCTTCCTGCGCGAGCTCGTCTCCAACGCCTCCGACGCGCTGGACAAACTGCGCCTGGAGGCGCTGCGGGACGACACCCTCGACGCCGATGTGTCCGACCTGCACATCGAGATCGAGACCGACAAGGACGCCCGTACCCTCACGGTGCGGGACAACGGCATCGGGATGTCGTACGACGAGGTCGGGCAGCTCATCGGCACGATCGCCAACTCGGGCACGGCCAAGTTCCTCCAGGAGCTGCGGGAGGCCAAGGACGAGGGCAGCGCCGAGGGGCTGATCGGCCAGTTCGGCGTGGGCTTCTACTCCGGGTTCATGGTCGCCGACGAGATGACCTTGGTGACCCGGCGGGCCGGCGAGACCCAGGGCACCCGCTGGTCGTCGCGCGGTGAGGGCACGTACACCCTGGACACGGTCGAGGACGCGCCGCAGGGCACCTCGGTCACCCTGCACCTGAAGCCGGCCGACTCCGAGGACGCGCTGCACGACTACACCTCCCCCTGGAAGATCCGCGAGATCGTCAAGCGGTACTCGGACTTCATCACCTGGCCGATCCGGATGACGCCCGAGGCCGGTGAGGACGGCGCGACGCCGGAGCCCGAGACGCTGAACTCCATGAAGGCCCTGTGGGCCCGCTCGCGGGACGAGGTGTCCGACGAGGAGTACCACGAGCTCTACAAACACCTCAGCCACGACTGGCGCGAACCGCTGGAGACGATCCGCCTCCAGGCCGAGGGCACCTTCGAGTACCAGGCCCTGCTGTTCCTCCCCTCCCACGCCCCGCACGACCTGTTCACCCAGAACTACCGGCGCGGGGTGCAGCTCTACGTCAAGCGTGTCTTCATCATGGACGACTGCGAGGCGCTGCTGCCGCCCTACCTCCGCTTCGTCAAGGGCGTCGTCGACGCGGCCGACCTGTCGCTCAACGTCTCCCGTGAGATCCTCCAGCAGGACCGGCACATCCAGCTGATGCAGCGCCGGCTGACGAAGAAGGTCCTGTCCTCGGTCAAGGAGCTGATGACCGGCTCCCCGGACAAGTACGCCACGTTCTGGCGGGAGTTCGGGGCGGTCCTGAAGGAGGGGCTGGTCACCGACTCCGACAACCGGGACGCCATCCTCGCCTTCGCCTCCTTCGCCACCACCGGCTCCGAGGACGAGCCGACCACGCTGAAGAGCTACGTGGAGCGGATGAAGGACGGCCAGGACGCGATCTACTACATGACCGGCGAGTCCCGGCAGGCCATCGAGAACTCCCCGCACATGGAGGCGTTCCGGGACCGCGGCATCGAGGTGCTGCTGCTCACCGACCCCGTCGACGAGGTGTGGGCCGACGCGGTGGGGGAGTACGAGGGCAAGGCGCTGAAGTCCGTCGCCAAGGGCGACATCGACCTCGGTCCGGACGGCGACGGCAAGTCCGAGGAGGAGCGCGAGAAGCAGAGCGCCGACTACGCGGACCTGCTCGGCTGGCTGAAGGAGCAGCTCGGCGCGGAGGTCAAGGACGTACGGCTGTCGTCCCGGCTCACCGTCTCCCCGGCCTGCGTCGTCTCCGACGCGCACGAGATGACCCCGGCCCTGGAGCAGATGTACCGGGCGATGGGCCAGCAGGTGCCGGAGACCAAGCGCATCCTGGAGCTCAACCCCGACCACCCGGTCGTCAAAGGCCTGAACGAGGCGTACGCGGAGCGGGAGGACCGTACGTCCCTCGTGGAGACCGCGGAACTGCTGCACGGGCTGGCGGTGCTCGCCGAGGGCGGCCAGCCGAAGGAGCCCGCGCGCTTCGTCAAGCTGATGACGGACCGCCTGGAACGCACGCTGTAGCACGCACGCTGTAGTACGCACGTTGCAGTACGCGGATCGGGGGTATCGGGACGGCGACGGTGATCAGACGGCCGGAAGGGTGACGATGGGTTCGGTGGCTCAGTTGCGACAGCTCAGGGCCGTGTACACGGGCGGGGTGGCCGCCTGGTCCTTCTGCCTGCTGCTCGGTGTGGTCACGGGTGAGGGCTCGGCGCGGCAGACGGTTCTGCTGCTGGCCCTGCTCGCCGCCTTCCTGGTGCTGCTGCTGTGGTCCACCTGGTGCCTGTGGGAGGCCGGGGCCCGCCGCCCGGCGGACCGGGCGCGGGGCGCCGGGGGCGGGTACGCCGACCGGTCGTAGCGCACGGCCGGCGGGGTCAGCGGACCCGGTCCCGCAGGTACTCGGTGAGGGCGGTGCCCGGCCGGAAGGCCGCGGTGCCGTCCTCGCCGTGGAAGCCGCCGAAGCTGCCCAGGGACACCGTCTCGCCGCCGCGCAGGGCTTGGGCGATGACGCCGGGCCGGTCCACGGTGCCGAAGACGGCGTCGAAGACCCTGCCGACCTCCTCCGGGGCCAGCGGCCGTTCGCCGCCGTGCCCGGCGGTCGCCGCGGAGGCCGCTTCGATCAGACGTGCCTTGTCCATGAGCCGTACCCGTCCCTTCCCGTGGGGGTGGAGCGCCACGGTGGGACCACCGTGGCTGACACTCCCCCCAGCATCCGGGCGGTCCGCCCCGGGCGCACGTCGGGCCCGGCTCACCCGCCGAGCGCCGCCGCCATGGTGTCCAGGTCGGCGAGGAGGGCCGTGAGGCGCTGCCCGGGGACGGCTTCGATCATGCGTTCCTCGATGGCGTAGACGGCGCCGCGGGCCGCGCGCAGGCGCTGCCGCCCGGCCGGGGTGAGGTGGACGGGCAGGGCCCGGCCGTGGTCGGCGCCGGCCGCCCGGGTGATCAGACCCGCGTCCATGAGACCGCGCAGGACCACGTTGGCCGACTGCCGGGTGACGAAGGTGCCGCGGGCCAGGTCGGCGTTGGACAGACCCTGTTGTTCGTCGAGGAGCTCCAGGCAGGAGTACTGCGGCACGGTGAGGTCGTGCTCGCGCAGGGCCCGGTCCATGGCGCCGCGCAGGGCGGCGGCGGCGCGCTTGAGGCGGTAACCCACGTGTTCGGTGACGTCCTTGGCCGGATGGGGCGAGGGTACGGGTGTGTGGTCTTCCATGTCAGCATTTTGACATGGGGGAGGGGTGATGCCTACAGTCGGGCATGTCAAAGTCCTGACATCACAGTTCTGTACTCCCTCGGAGGAACCATGTCCGCAACCGCCGTCGAAGGTCCCGATTTCGTCGCCCTCCAGATGAGGGACGTGCCCGCCGCGGCCGCGTTCTTCGAGGAGCGCCTCGGACTGCGCCGGGCCCCCGCCTCGCCGCCCGGCGCGGTCGTCTTCGCCACCAGCCCGATCGCGTTCGCCGTCCGCGAGCCGTTGCCGGGCGTCGACCTCACCGGCGACGCGCGCCCCGGCCTGGGCGTCGCGCTGTGGCTGCGCACCCCGGACGCCGGCGCGGTGCGCGAGCGGCTCCTGGCGGAGGGCACGCCGGACGTCAGCCCTCTTCAGGACAGCCCGTTCGGCCCGGTGTTCTCCTTCACCGGCCCCGAGGGCTACCGGCTCACCGTGCACGGCGGCTGACCGCGGACGCGTGGGGGAAGCGACGCGAGCGTCGCCCGCGTCCCCTCCCCGGACGTCGACGGCGGCGGATGCGCCGGTCCGGCCGTGGCCGCACGCGTGCGGTGCCCGCTGAGCTCCGACTCCCGGTACGGGGTGGCGGGGCGGACGGTCATCGGCTGCCGTACCCGGACGGGCCGCACCGCCGCCGTCACCCCACCGCCCGCGCCGCGGGACCCGCGGAGCGGGCCGTCCGCGGTTTTGCCGGGCACCCGGCGGCCGGCCCCGCCGCCGGGTGCCCGGCGGACTGGAACGGGGGGCGCGAAGAGGCAAGCACCGGACGGCGCGGACAGTGCCTGTGCAACTTCGGGCGCGGCGGACGCCCCGGCCGGCGGGGAGGCCCGGCACCCCGCGGCCACCGCCCGGGTCCACCGCCGCGGCCGGAGGGCCACCAGGACCGCGACGGCCCGGCGGGCGCCCGCACCAGTTCCGTTCTGGTCCGGCGCGGCGCGCGGGACGGCAGGGCGATCGCCGCGAGGACGGCGTACCCGACCGCGATCGGGACCGCCCAGCCGGTCACGAAGTGGGCGACGGCGACGGTGACCGGCTGGTGCAGGACGTACAGGGACAGCACGGCGGCGGGGAGGCCACCGTGGAGGCGCCGCCGTGCCGTCGGTGCCGGCACCGGTGGCGGCTGCGGTGCCGCGCCACGGCCACGAGGACGTCACCCGGTGGGCCGGGGGCGTGGTGCTCGAGACGTGCCGCGTGTGGGCGGCGGTGCGGGGACCGGGGCCGACGGCTCCGCCGCCCTCGAAGGGGACATGCCCGGACACCCCTGTCCGCGGCCGGACGTCCGCCGCCAGGGCATCGGCGCGCTCCCGCCCGGCGAGGCCCGGCGGCACGGCCCGCACGCCCTGTCCCCGTACGTCCTCCAGCGGGACACCGGGCACGCGCTTTCTACGAGCGTCATGGCCCCCGCGTCCTCGACACGAGCGGCGGCAGCCGGAGCAAGCGACGACGCGGCCGCCAACCCGATCCTGGAGGAACTCGGCGGCCCCGGGAAGGTCGAGGCGGCGCTGCGCGGACTGGGCGACACCACGACCGACCTCGACCGCGTCGAACCGGAGCCGAACGAGGCGACGCCCGGCGACGACCGGGACACCAGCACCCCGCCCGCCCTCGCCGCCGACCTGCGCCGGCTGCTGCTGGAGGACCGTCTCCCCGAGGCCCGGCGGCAGACGCTCGGGGACTGGATGGCGCGGAACACGACCGGCGACCCCTGCATCCGGGCCGGTGTCCCCTCCGGCCGGAAGGTCCAGGACAAGACCGGCGCCGGCGGCTACGGCACCCGCAACGACATCGCCGTCGTCCGCCCGCCGGACGGCGCCCCGGCCGTCGTCGCCGTCCTGTCCGACCGCGGGGTGAGGGACGCCGCCTCCGACGACGCGCTGATCGCGGACGCGACGAAGACGGTCGTCGCCGCGCTGAGCTGAGCGTCATCGTCCGCCCCGGTCCGGTTCAGCGCCGCGCGAGGAGCGCGGTGAGGCCGAACTCGAAGCGCTCCTCGAAGGAGCCCGGGCTGAGGTGGTCGCCCACCCGGTGCAGGGCCGGGTGGGTGGCCTCGGTGACCGCGTCCCGCAGCCGGCCGCCCAGGGACTGGCGCTGGACGGCCTGTTCCTCCTGGGTGAGGCCGAGGGCGAAGTACATGACCGTCCAGGTGGTCCAGGCGGCCCGGCGCTCGTCCAGGCCGCCCTCCAGGAGCGCGGAGACGAACGCCTCGGCGAACCGCAGGGTGTGCGGTTCGGCGGCGTAGGTGCCGACGACGAGCGCCGCGCCGTCACGGTGGCCGAGCAGGGCGCGGCGGTAGCGGCGGGCCAGCTCACGGGCGCGCGGGTCCGGCGCGTCCGGCAGGCCGTCCAGCGGGACCTCCCCGACGACCGCGTCCGCCATCAGCTCCAGCATCCGGGCCTTGGTCTTCACGTGCCACAGCACGGTGTTCATCCGGACGCCGAGCCGGTGGGCGACCGCGCGGGTGGAGAGCGCGTCCAGGCCCTTGTCGTCCAGCAGCTCCAGCGCGGCGCGGATCACGGCGCCGGGTTCGAGACGCTCGGCCGTTTGCTTCTTGGTCATTGACCTAGTTTACTGCGGGCGAGGCGCATTGGTCAGTGACCAAGAAGCGTTGACCGGAACACGACCCGGAAAGGCCCAGTCATGCAGGCACATCACGTCGTCATCGCCGGAGGCGGCCCCGTCGGGCTCTGGCTCGCCGCCGAACTGCGGCTGGGCGGGATCCCCGTCACCGTCGTCGAGCAGCGCGCCGAGGCCGACGAGCGCTCCAAGGCGCTCACCGTCCACCCGCGCACCATCGAGGTCCTGGCCGCACGCGGGGTCCACCGGCCGTTCCTCGCCGAGGGCCTGCCGATCCCCACGGGCCACTTCGCGATGCTCGACGACCGGCTCGACTTCCGGGAACTGGACACCCCGTTCCCGTACACCCTCGCCCTGCCCCAGGCCCGCACCGAGGAACTCCTCCAGGAGCACGCGCTCGGGCTGGGGGCGACGATCCGGCGCGGACACCGCGTCACCGCCTTCACCGAGCGCGCGGAGTCGGTGACCGTCCAGGTGACGGGACCGGAGGGCGCGTACGAGATCGAGGCGGCCTACGTCGTCGGCTGCGACGGCACCCGCAGCACCGTGCGCACCGCCGCCGGCATCGACTTCCCCGGCACGCCCTCCACCGTCCTCGGCTGGCTCGGCGACGTCGCCCTCGACCACCCGCCCCGGCCCGGCTTCAGCTGCCTGAACAGCCACGGCGGGGTGATGGTCGCGCCGCTGCCCGGCGGACGGTTCCGCATCGTCGGGGTCAGCCCCGACAGCCTCACCACCGAGTGGCCCGGCGACCTCACCTTCGGCGAACTGCGGCAGAAGGTCACCGCCGTCACCGGTGACGACTTCGGCATGCGCGACCCGTCCTGGCTCTCCCGTTTCGGCAACGCCACCCGGCTGGCCGCCGAGTACCGGCGGGGCCGGGTCCTGCTGGCCGGTGACGCCGCCCACCAGCACTTCCCCGCCGGGGGAGTCGGCATGAACGTCGGCATCCAGGACGCCCACAACCTCGGCTGGAAGCTGGCCGCGACGCTCAACGGCTGGGCCCCGGACGGCCTGCTGGACACCTACCACGCCGAACGGTGGCCGGTGGGCGCCCAGTTGGTGGAGCACAGCCGCGCCCAGACCTCCCTCATGGCCACCTTCACCCCCGAGGGCCTCGCTCTGCGCTCCCTGCTCAGCGGCATGGTCGCCGGCCAGCCGGCGTTCGCCCGCGCACTGGCCGAACGGCTCACCGCGCTCGCCGTGCGCTACCCCGCCGCCGATCCCGCGGCCCACCCGCTCACCGGCACCCGCGCCCCCGACCTGTCCCTCACCGGCACGGACACCGGCCTGTTCGGCCTGTTGCGGCCCGACGCGTACCTGCTGCTCGACCTCACGGCCGACGGCGCGCTCGGCGGCCTCGCCCGGCCGGGGCTCGCCGTCCGCACCGCGACGCTCGACCGGCCCCCCGCCCCCTGGGCCGAGGTGCGCGCCGCACTCGTCCGCCCCGACGGGCACGTCGCCTGGGCCGGCACCGGCGAGGACGACGCGGCCCGGGCCGTGGACGGGTTCGTCGCCGATCGCCGGTGACGGGACGCCTCCACCGCGCGGCGGGCGCGGTCCCCTCCGGTTAGGATCCGGGGCATGCCGCTCACCGTGCAGGACGTGGACCGGTTCGAGGCCGCCAGGCCCCGTATGGAGGCCATCGCCTACCGCCTCCTCGGCTCCGCGAGTGATGCCGAGGACGTCGTGCAGGAGACCTTCCTGCGCTGGCAGAACGCCGACGTGGAGCGCATCGAGGTCCCCGAGGCCTGGCTGACCAAGGTGCTCACCCACCTGTGCCTCAACCAGCTCACGTCGGCCCGTGCGCGGCGCGAGACCTACGTGGGGCAGTGGCTGCCGGAGCCGCTGCTCGCCCCGGACCCGATGCTCGGCCCGGCCGACACCGCCGAGCGGCGCGAGTCGGTCTCGTACGCGGTCCTCACCCTCATGGAGCGGCTGTCTCCCAAGGAGCGCGCCGTGTACGTGCTGCGGGAGGCCTTCGGCTACTCCCACCGGGAGATCGCCGCGCTCCTCGATCTCACCGAGGCGGCCGGCCAGCAGCTCTTCCACCGTGCCAAGAGGCACCTCGCCGAGGGCAGGGCCCGCGGCGAGGTCGACGAGGCCGCCGCCCGGCGGGTGGTCGAGGAGTTCCTGGCCGCCGCCACCAGCGGGCGGACCGAGACGCTGGTGGAACTGCTCACCGCCGACGCCGTCGCGGTCGGCGACGGCGGCGGGAAGGTCCCGGCCCGCACCAAGCCCTTCGAAGGCGCCCTCGCGGTCGCGAAGTTCCTGCGGGGCCTGTTCAAACCCGCCCGCTCCAAGCGCGCCCTGGTCGGCGGCTCGCCGGCCATCCACCTCACCAGCGCCAACGGCGGCCCCGCGGTCGTGGCCGTCCTCGACGGCCGGGTCGTCGGCATCATGTGCCTGGAGGTCACCGCCGACGGTATCGCCGCGTTCCGCAGCCAGGCCAACCCCGACAAACTCCGGCGCGCGACCGAGGTCTGGGCGGCCACCGAGCACGGTGAGCCCCTCTTCCACGCCTTCTGAACGCTTCGGAACACCGCGGACCGGTCACTGGTGATGTGAGGTGCTTCACAACGCGTTCCTGTCAGGAAAGGGCCGGCCGTCCGGTTCAAGGGGCGGAAGCACGCACGACACGTGCGGGACCCGCGCAGACAGGAGCAGGACCATGCAGCACCGCATCATCGTCCTCGGCGCCGGCTACGCCGGAACCGTCGCGGCCGGCCGCCTCGCCAAGCGGCTGCACCGCGACGACGTGACCATCACCCTCGTCAACGCCGAGTCCGACTTCGTCGAACGCGTGCGGATGCACCAGCTCGCGGCCGGCCAGGACCTCAGGCCCCGGCCGTTGGGCGACATGTTCGCCGGCACCGGCGTGGAGCTGCGGATCGCCCGGGTCACCGGCGTCGACGTCGACCGCCGGACCGTCACCGTCGCGGACCCGGACGGCGGCACCGGGGAACTGGCCTACGACACCCTCGTCCACGCCCTGGGCAGCGGCCGGCACGACCAGGGCGTCCCCGGCGCCGCCGAGCACGCCTTCGAGGTCGCGAGCCGGCCCGGTGCCCTCCGGCTGCGCGAGCGGCTGGCCGGCCTGGCCGCCGGGCAGCCCGTGGTCGTCGTCGGCGGCGGTCTCACCGGTCTGGAGACCGCGACCGAGATCGCCGAGGCCCGCCCGGACCTGGCCGTCGCCCTGGTGACCCGCGACGCCCTCGGCGACCGGCTCTCCGACAAGGGCCGCCGCCACCTGCGGAAGGCCTTCACCCGGCTCGGCGTCACCGTGCACGAGCACACCGCCGTCACCGCCGTCGAGGCCGACCGCGCCGTCACCGCCGACGGCACGGCCGTACCGGCCGCGGTCACCGTGTGGACCACCGGCTTCGCGGCCCACCCGCTCGCACGGGCCACCGCCCTGGAGGTCACCGGCACGGGCCAGGTCGTGGTCGACCGGACCATGCGCTCGGTCTCCCACCCCGACGTGTACGCCGTCGGCGACGCGGCCTGGGCGATGGGCCCCGGCGACAAGCCGCTGCGGATGTCGTGCGCCTCGGGCGGCCCCACCGCGTGGCAGGCCGCCGACGCCATCGCGGCCCGCCTGACCGGCGGAAAGCTCCCAAACCTGCCGATCCGCTACTTCAACCAGTGCGTCTCCCTGGGCCGCGGCGACGGCCTGATCCAGTACGTCACCGCCGACGACCGGTCCGTCGGCGCGGTCCTGACCGGCCGGCTCGCCGCCCTCCACAAGGAACTGGTCTGCAAGGGCGCGGCCTGGAGCGTCGCCCACCCGACGCTCGGCCTGCCGGTGCGCCGCCGCCGCGTCGTACGGGACACGCGCCGCACGGAGCCGGCCGTCGGGGCGGCGGCCTGAGGTGCGGCGGCCCGTCAGGTGCGGACAGGGCGCGCGCACAGCTTGCGGCGGGCGCGGCGCGGGGCGGGCCGGGACCTGGTGGGCAGGAGCAGCGGGGCGGGCCGCCGCCGACGCACCCACCGGCCGTCTTCGGGGGAGCCGCCGGTGCCCCGCTCACAGGCCCGTGTCGTGTCGTCACCGGCCGCCCGCACCGCTGTGCCGGGCCGCTCGCCGCCCACCTCGGCGGACGGGCCCGCACCGACTGGGACGAGGAGGCCGCCGAGAGCCGCCTCGCCCTCCAGGACGGGACCGGGACCCGCGCCACCGCCGACGGGGCGCTGCCGCTGACGGTGGAGGCGCCGGACGACCGGCCGGCCCGGCTGGCGGACGTCGTCGGCCGTCACCCGGTGCGCTGCGGTGCCAGGGGAGACGGGTGGTGGTGGCCCGGCACCGGGACACGGGCGGGCCCGGCACCGTCCAGCGCGGCACCGGCGCCCCCGGCGCCCGGCGCGGCCCTGGCTACCATGCCGTCATGGAAGCAGAACACGAGCCGCCGCGCCTGCCCGGCGCCACCCGGTACGCCGGGACACGGTACGGACGGATCGCCTACACGGACACCGCCCCGTCAGGCTCCTCCGCCGCGCCGCCGCTGCTGTTCGTGCACGGCAACTCGTCCTCCCGCAAGGTCTTCCACGCCCAGCTCGCCGACGACTTCGGCGGGCGGCGGCTGCTGGCCCTGGACCTGCCGGGCCACGGGGAGTCGGACGACGCGACGGACCCCGCGGCGGCGTACACGCAGCGCGGCTACGCCGCCGCGATCGTCGAGTTCCTCGGTGTCCTGGGCGTCGACCGGGCCGTGGTCGTCGGCTGGTCGCTCGGCGGACACATCGGCCTGGAGCTCATCCCCCTCTTCCCCGGCCTGGCTGGTCTCGTGCTCACCGGCACCCCGCCCGTCAACCGGGACACCCTCGTGGAGGGCTTCCGGCCGGGCCTGGCGTACGCCGGCACCGAGCACATCACGCCCGTCCAGGCGGTCGAGTTCGCCGGACAGATCACGCTCTCCCCGCCTCCCGCCTGGGTCGTGGACGACGTGGTACGGACCGACGGGCGGTCCCGGCGCCTCATGTTCGAGTCGTTCAGCGCCGGCCGGGACTCGGACCAGAAGGCGCTCGTCGAGAAGTCCCCGGTACCGCTCGCGATCATCGACGGACGCGACGACCCGTTCGTCGACCACGCCTACGTGGCGTCCCTCCCGTACGCCGCGCTGTGGCGCGGAACGCCGACGGTACTGGAGGGCAGGCGCCACGCGGCGTTCCTGGAGGACCCCGTGCGCTACGACGACCTGCTCCGCGCCTTCCTGCGCGACCACGCCATCTGACCCGCCGTCAACTCTGTTGTCGGACCCTTGTGGAAGAGTGCTCCGCGCCAACTCGCCCAGCGACTGAAGCGGAGCACCTCCATGCGGGACCGGACCGACGCGCGACCGACCGGACGCACCGGGGAGCCCCCCGGCGCCCCCGTCCTCGTCTACGACACCGAAGTGCGGGCCGGCGACCGGTGGTGGCACCGGGGCCCCCGGCTGGCGGTCCGGCTGGACCGGGGCGAGCCCGGTGGCGAGCTGACGGAGCTGGCCTGGCGGTCCGCGAACGGAGCCGAGGCCGTGATCGTGTTCGACGACGCGATGACGGCCTTCCGCGGCCAGCGGCGCACCGCCGACGGCGTGACACGGGAGTACCGCGGAACCGGGCGCGGACGCCGGGCGGGCGAGGGGAAGACACCCGCCGTCCCACCGCACGTCTTCGTCACCGAGGAGGACGGGACCGGAGACGGTGCCGGTGACGACGCCCGGCCGTCGGCCGGGCGGCTGCGCCTGGTGCTGGACGACGGCCAGGGCCCCGTGGAACGGGTCACCTGGCGCACGGGGAACGGCACCTTCGGGACCGTGACCCTGTGCCCCGCGCCCGCCCGCGACACCGTACCGGTGGCGGTCAAAGCAGTCGTGGCCAGCGACGAACACCGGGCGGCCGGCGAAGTCGCCGCGAACCTGCTCGTCCCCGGGCCCGGCAAGTGGCTGACGCCCGAGGAGACCGCGACCCTCGACTTCGCCCTGCCCGCCCCGGCCGCCGTCACCGCCTACCGGCTCACCTCGGCCGACGACTACCGGGACCGCGACCCCCGCGACTGGCGGCTGCGGGGATCGGAGGACGGCACCACCTGGTACACCCTCGACTCACGCGTGGACCAGGCGTTCTCCCGGCGCGACCAGAGCCGTGAGTACACCGTGGCCAACTCCACGGCCTACCCCCTGTACCGGCTCGACATCGACCGCACCTGGGGGCGGGCGCCCGAGACACAGCTGAACCGGGTGGAACTCCTCACCGACGCCGATCCCGGCCTGGTCGGCACCCCCGTCCCCGTCCGCCGGATCGAGGCCAGCGGCGAGCACGCGGGCGCCGGTGAGGTCGCGGCCAACCTGCTCCGCGCCGACGCCGGCAAATGGCTCGTCTTCTCCCGTACGGCCCGGCTGGAATTCGTGCTGCCCGCCCCGGACACCGTCACGGACTACGCGCTGGCCTCGGCCGACGACCACTGCTCACGGGACCCGAAGGACTGGCGGCTGGAGGGCTCCGACGACGGCCGCACCTGGGTGACCCTGGACCGCCGCACCGGCGAGATGTTCCCCGAACGCTTCCTGGTACGCGAGTTCACCGTGGCCGACGCGGCGCCCTACGCCCGCTACCGGTTGCACATCACCGCCAACGCGGAGGGGGTGGGCGAGATCCAGCTCAACAGGGTGCGGTTGCTGAGGAAGGACAGCCACCCGGTCCCCGCCTACGGGCACTTCTCCGGTGTCCTGCGGCACGGCCGCGGTCCCGCCGTCGGCTACCGGGGGAGCGCCGTCCCCTCCCCGGGCTGATCCGTCGCCGGGCAGCGGACCGAGCCGCGCCGACGTCGCGCCCCGGCCGCTACGGCGTCGTAGCGGCCGGGGCCGCAGCGGGTTCCCGTCGGCCATGTCAGGAGTCTCCTTCTCCGCCGTCCTCCTCGTCAGAGGTCTTGCGCACCCCACGCCACGTGCTTACTTTCGAGTAACTCCGCACCACTGTCGTCGTGTCGTTGTCGTGGCCGCATCAAGTCGCGGGCGGCCTCTCGCCTACCGAAGGGGTACGACCGTGGAAGAGATCCAGCACCGCACCCCGCTCACCCGTCGCCACGCACTCCAGGTGGCGGGCGGTGTGGTGGCCGCCGGTACGGTCATGGGAGCGTCCCGTGCCGCCGCCGCGCCGCTGTCCGCGTCCGCCGCCGCCGCGGACGCGGACGTCATCGTCGTGGGAGGCGGCCTGGCCGGTCTCGTCGCCACCTCCGAACTGGCCGCGGCGGGCCGCACGGTGCTCCTGCTCGACCAGGAACCGGAGGCGAGCCTGGGCGGTCAGGCGTACTGGTCGTTCGGCGGCCTGTTCCTGATCGACTCCTTCGAGCAGCGGCTGTGCGGCATCAAGGACTCCCTCGAACTGGCCCGCCAGGACTGGCTCGGCACGGCGGGCTTCGACCGGGGGGTGGACGACAGGCTCGGCGAGGACCACTGGGCCCGCAGATGGGCCGACGCGTACCTGGAGTTCGCCGCGGGGGAGAAGCGCTCCTGGCTGGCCGGGATGGGCATGACCTGGGTCCCGGTCGTGGGCTGGGCCGAACGCGGCGGTCAGCTCGCCACCGGGCCCGGCAACTCCGTGCCCCGCTTCCACGTGACCCTCGGCACCGGACCGGCCGTGATGGAACCGTTCGAGAAGCGGGTGCGCGCGGCCGCGCAGAAGGGCCTGGTCACCTTCAAGTTCCGCCACCGGGTGGACGAACTGCTCACCACCGGCGGCGTGGTGAACGGGGTGCGCGGGTCCGTACTGGAGGCCAGCGACGCGCCACGGGGCACCGCCAGTTCGCGCACCGTCGTCGGTTCCTTCGAACTGCGCGCGCCCCTCGTGATCGTCGCCTCCGGCGGCATCGGCGGCAACCTGGACCTGGTCCGGCAGAACTGGCCGAGCCGGCTGGGGCCCGCCCCGCGCACCATGGTCACCGGTGTCCCCGCGCACGTGGACGGCCGGATGCTGGCCATCACCGAACGGGCCGGCGGCCGGCTGGTGAACCGGGACCGGATGTGGCACTACACCGAGGGCCTGAAGAACCACACGCCCGTCTGGCCGGGCCACGGCATCCGCATCCTGCCCGCCCCCTCCTCCCTGTGGTTCGACGCCAGGGGCCGGCGCTTCCCGACGCCCGCCATCCCCGGCTACGACACCCTCGGCACCCTGAAGATGATCAAAGACACGGGGTACGACTACTCGTGGTTCGTGCTCAACCTGCGCATCATCAAGAAGGAGTTCACCCTCTCCGGATCGGAGCAGAACCCCGAGCTCACCGACAAGAACCTGGTCGCCTACCTCGCGGGCCGGCTCCTGGACCGGACCCCGGCGCCGGTCCAGAGGTTCCTCGACAAGGGGGAGGACTTCGTCGTCGCGGACACCCTGGAGAAACTGGTCGCGGGGATGAACGAGCTGACCGGTGAGAACCTCCTCGACGCCGCGGAACTCGGCCGGCAGATCACCGCGCGCGACCGCGAGGTGGACAACCGGTTCGGCAAGGACGTCCAGGTCATGGGCATCCGCAACTCCATGGCGTACGTGGGCGACGACCTCTCCCGCACGGTCGACCTGCACAAGATCCTCGACCCCGCCGCCGGGCCCCTGATCGCGGTCCGGCTCAACCTGCTCAGCCGCAAGACCCTCGGCGGGCTCCAGACCGACCTCTCCGGCCGCGTCCTCGACGCCGACGGCGCCCCGGTCCCCGGCCTCTACGCCGCCGGTGAGGCCGCCGGTTTCGGCGGGGGCGGCATGCACGGATACCGGTCGCTGGAGGGCACCTTCCTCGGCGGCTGTCTCTTCTCGGGACGTCAGGCCGGCCGCGCCGCCGCCGCGGAGACCGCCTGAGGGCAGCCGCTCCCCGGCCGCCGGCCGGCCCTTGCCGTACAGCTCCGGGGGAAAGGCGCCCGCCGCCCGCACCATCCGGGTGAAGCCGGCGGCCGGTTCGGTCAGCCGCGCGGTGGCGGCCGGCCAGGTGGTCGTACGGGGCGGTGTCGAGGCGGTCGGTGGGCGTCTCGGTGGCTCCGCGCTGCGCGGCGGCCGCCTCATGGTCCCGGGCTCCAGCCCGGGCGCGGCGAGTCCGTCCCGCTGCTCCGGTGCGAAGCAGCCGGCTGAGCGGGGGGGGGGGCTGGCGGCGTTGTGGCAGCGACGGCCGGCGGTCGCATCCACGCCCGTCCCTTTTCCCGGAATGATCGATTATCGCCTGCCCGATCGTAAGCGTCCATAGGTGGGGATCACGAGGGCGCGGCCGTGTGCTGCGCGGAAGCGGGATCACCGCTCATTAGGCTGGTGCGCCCGACAAAGGAGCGCTGCGCATGAGCTACCGCCTGAAGGAGATCACCCGTCAGGAACACCTGGCCTTCGCCGCGGCCCGGCCCTCGGTGAGCCACATGCAGGTCCCCTCGTGGGGGGAGGTGAAGCCGGACTGGCGGGCGGAGAGCCTGGGGTGGTTCGACGGGGCCGGCCGGCTCGTCGGGGCCGGACTGGTGCTCCTGCGGCCGCTGCCGAAGGTGCGGCGGTACTTCGCGTACCTGCCCGAGGGCCCGGTCCTCGACTGGACCGCGCCGGATCTGGCGCAGTGGCTCACGCCGCTGCTCGCCCGTCTGAAGGAGCGCGGTGCCTTCTCCGTGCGGATGGGGCCGCCCGTCGTCGCCCGCCGCTGGAGCGCCGACGTGGTCAAGGCGGCGATCGCCGACCCGGCGGCCGAGCGGCTCGGGGACGTGGAGGCCACCACACGGGAACCGGCGGCCGACGAGATCGCCGGCCGGCTGTACCGGGCGGGCTGGCGGCGGACCGAACCGGGCACGCAGGACGGTTTCGCCGCCGGACAGCCGAAGTACGTCTTCCAGGTCCCCTTCGCCGGCCGGTCCCTGGAGGAGATCGAGCGGGGCCTGAACCAGCAGTGGCGCCGCAACATCAAGAAGGCGGAGAAGGCCGGGGTCAAGGTGGTCGAGGGCGGGTACGACGACCTGCCGGTCTTCCACGCCCTCTACACCGAGACGGCCGAACGGGACCGCTTCGTCCCCCGCCCGCTGCCCTACTTCCAGCGGATGTGGACCGCCCTGACGGCGGAAGACCCCCGCCGCATGCGCCTCTACCTCGCCCACCACGACGGCGACACACTCGCCGCCGCCACGATGCTGACCGTCGGCGAGCACGTCTGGTACTCCTACGGCGCCTCCACCGCCCGCAAGCGCGAGGTGCGGCCGAACAACGCCCTCCAGTGGCGCATGATGTCCGACGCCCACGAACAGGGGGCGGCCGTCTACGACTTCCGCGGCATCACCGACACCCTGGAGGAGGGCAACCATCTCCTCGGACTGCTCCGCTTCAAGGCCGGCGCCGGCGGCGAGGCCGTCGAGTACCTCGGCGAGTGGGAGTACCCGCTCAACAAGGTCCTGCACAGGGCCGTCGGGCTCTACCTGTCCCGGCGCTGACACCTCCGCGGACTCCGTACACCGGTGCGCCCGCCGGGCGTTGTCTGGGATCATCCCCAGCGCCGCAGGCATCCGACGAACGGAGTGTTCCACCGTGTCGCAAGCGCATGAGGAAGAGGTCCTGGCCCGGATCGGCAAGGGGCTCGTCTACACCGAGTCGGAGGCGGCCTTCCAGGTCCCACGGCGCCGCACCGAGCAGATCTTCCAGTACAACCACACCCCGCCGAGCGAGCCGGACAGGCGCCGGTCGCTGCTCACCGCCATCTTCGGATCGGTGGGCGAACGCACGGTACTGCTGCCGCCGTTCCACGCCGGTTTCGGCAGCAACGTCCACCTCGGGGACGACTTCTTCGGCAACGTGAACCTGACGTTCGTCGACGACGTCGACATCCGCATAGGCGACGGCGTCATGATCGCGCCCAGCGTGACCCTCACCACGACGGGACACCCCGTACACCCCTCCCGGCGCGAGGACTTCGGGCGGTTCTCGGAACCCATCGTGATCGAGGACAAGGTGTGGATCGGCAGCAACGCCGTCGTCCTCCCCGGTGTCCGGATCGGCTACGGATCGGTCATCGGCGCCGGCAGCGTCGTCAGCCGCAGCATCCCGCCCATGACCGTCGCCGTCGGAACCCCTTGCCGCGTGGTGCGCCCCATCACGGACGAGGACCTCACCACCCGTACCGCGACGGACTGACTCCCCCAGCCCGGCACGGAACCCTCCCCCCAGGCCGGCCGCGGTCCGGGTGAGGCGCCGGACCAGCACCTCGGCCGCCGCGTCGGCGTCCCGGGCGAGCGCCGCCTCCTCCAGCCGGCGGTGCTCCTCGGTGCCGTCCCGGCCCGGATCGCGGTGCGCCGACCAGCGACGCGCCGGCTCGCCCGCGGTCCACTGTGCCGATGTGCCGCTGCGTCGATGTGCCGGCGCGCGTCAGCGCCGCGGTGCGGCCGGGGCCGCCAGGCCGTCGCTGAGCAGGCGGCTGTCGACCTCGTCCAGGGCCAGGCGCACCGCCCCCAGGGCCACGCTCTCGTCGCCGAGGGTGGAGGCGCGCAGTTCCGGCATGCGCAGGCAGTGCTTGGTGAGTTCGCGGCGCAGCGGGTCGAGGACCACGTCGGCGGAGCGGGAGAAGCCGCCGCCGTAGACGACGACCTGCGGGTCCAGGGCGAGGACCAGCGCGGCGACCCCGACGGCCAGGTCGCGGGTGTAGCGGCGGACGGCCGCCTTCGCGTCCCGGTCGCCCTCGCGGGCCGCCTGGAACACCCAGGCCGCCGCCTCGCCCGGAGCGGCCGTCGCCGGTACACCGGGGCAGTTCTGGAGGTGCTCGGGAGCCGAGAGCCAGCGCACCGCCTTGAGGGCGCCGATCTCCCCGGCGGCACCGCCGTGGCCGCGGCGCAGGGTGCCGTCGAGGATGAGGCCGGCACCGGTGCGCAGGCCGGCCAGCAGGTAGACGATGTCGTCGGCGTCCTGGGCGACGCCGTTCCAGCGTTCGGCCACGGCGGCGAGCTTGCAGTCGTTCTCCACCTGGACCGGGCAGGAGAAGCGGGCCGCCAGGTGGGCGGCCGGGTCGGTGGTGTGCCAGCCGGGCAGCGGGGTGAACAAGGTGGTGCGGCCGGTGGCGTCGACCGGGCCGGTCACCCCGACCGTCACCGCCCAGATGTCGGCCGGGGTCATGCCCGCACCCCGCAGCACCTCGTCGATGACCCCGTCGACCGCCGCCAGGCGTGCCGCGGGCGGGGCCTCGGGATCGGCCGGGCGGCGCACCGTCACCGCGAGCCGGCCCTCCAGGTCGCTCAGCATGACGAGGATCTTGTGCACGCCGATGTCGATGCCCAGCACATGGCCGGCGGTGGCCCGGAACCGGTAGCGGCGTGCCGGCCGCCCCACCACACTGCTGGCCCCCGGCTCCTCGACCTCCGCCCACCCGTCGGCGACCAGAGTCCGCACCAGCACGTCGACCGCGGGCCGGGACAGCCCGGCCCGGCCCGCCAGCTCGGTGACCGTCGACGGCGGGTTGCCGCGCAGCGCGCTCACGATGGACAGCTGGTTCATCTCACGCATCCGGGACATGTCTGTTCCGGTCGTCGGCATGCTGGTGCTCCCTGGAGGCGTCGCGGTCGGTGGCCACCGCCGGATAATGCTGAGCAGTTTACTAATTACCGGCGGTGGCCAGGGAGCCCGTCGAAGGCGTCACGCGATCGGATAGCGCTGTTCCGACGCGGGGGCCACCGCCGGGCCGAAGTCCACCTCCCGTCCGTCCAGCGCGAACCGGTACCGGCCGAGCCTGCGTACGTCCGGCCGGGCGGTCAGGTACGCCGTCATCGTCTCCAGTTCGCCCGGGCGCAGCCAGCCCGGCGGGTCGGACACCGCCCGGAAGCCGCAGATGTCGGCCAGGTCGCGCAGCAGGCCCTGCTGCGGCTCGGTGAGCAGGTTGAGGCGGCTGCGGAAGTACACGACGTCCGGGTCGACCTCCAGGAGCGGCGCCTGCCACAGCCGGTGCACGGTGTTGACGACGGCGTTGCGGGCCAGCGCGTCCGAGGGGTCCTGGGTGGCGTAGTGCTCCCACAGCGGCGCGACGTCGGGGCCGCTGCGGATGCCGTCGACCAGTCCGAGGGAGGGCAGCAGCGGGGCGCCGCTGCCCAGCAGGTAGGCGTCCGGTCCCGCGGCCTCCCGGATGACGCTCAGGCCGGCCCGGTAGGCCTCCTCACGGCCGGTGTCCACCGACCGGACGCCGGCCGCCGCGCCGGCCCCGACGAAGTCGAGCTTGAGGTAGGTGTACCCCCACTCCCGGCTGACCCGGTGGATCGTCTCCCGCAGGTGCTCCCGCGCCGCGGGCAGGGTGAGGTCCAGCGCCCAGTAGCCGGTGCCCCAGTTGTGCCCGGCCACCACCGGCTCGCCGGCGGCGTCCCGCAGCAGCAGTTCGGGACGTTCCCGGGCGGTGCGGGAGCCGGGCAGGACGATGAACGGGGCGATCCACAGGCCCGGCCGCAGCCCGGCGTCGGTGATCCGGCCGGCGAGCGCCCGCATCCCGGAGGGGAACTTGTCGTTGGCCTCCCAGTCGCCCACCGCCCGCTCCCAGCCGTCGTCGATCTGGACGACGTCGAAGGGCAGGCCGCGCAGGGCGGTGATGTCCTCGGTGAGCTGTTCCTCGGTGATGTTCTCGTAGTACGCGTACCAGCTGCACCACACGTTCCCCGCCCGCTTGCGGCTGTGCCCCAGCCGCTCGCCGAGGTGCCGGGCGTAGGCGGCGAACACCTCCTCCTCGTCGCCGTAGGCGAGGAACCAGGGCGCCCCGTCGCGCTCGTACCACCCGGCGAGGGTGTCCCGGTCCGCGGTGAGGCGGGGGATGTCCAGGCCGAGCGCGCCGAGCAGCAGCACCCGTCCGTCGGGGCCCTCCAGCGCGGCGACGGCGGAGGAGTGGTGGCGGGCGGGGTCGTCCCACACGGTGTCGTCGGCGGTGAGACGGCGTTCGGCGCTCTCGATGCGCAGCGGGGTATCGGAGAGCCGGCGCCAGCCGCACGGGCTCCACGAGTTGTGTCCGTGCCGGTAGAAGAGCGCGTCGCCGAGCCCGTGCAGCACGGCCGTCCGGCCGGGGGGCAGCAGCAGACCGCCGTCGACGGCCCGGGGCGGGGCGTCGCCTTCGAGCTCGACGGCGAACGCGCGTCCGCCGAGTTCTACGAGCTGGGCCATGGATCTCCTTGCGTATGAGGGTTTCCGGGGACCGGAGGGTGTGCCCGGGGGGTCAGTCGAGGAGGCCGTTGACCTTGTCGTTGGCCGCCTTCAGGGCGGCCTGTGGCGTGGTCTGGCCGAGGATCGCCGACTGGATGGCGTCCTGGACGATGGGGCCGATCTCGGTGCCGCGTTCGGTGACGGGCAGCAGGAAGGTGCCGTCCTTCGCCGCGGCGGCGTCGGTGAAGACGCGCACGTCCTGGCCCTTGGCCCGGTGCCCGGCCAGCGCCTTGGCGGTGGAGGTCTTCAGCGCGGGGAAGACGACGCCGTGCTCGGCGACGATGTCCTGGCAGTCGGCGGAGGCGAGGAACTTGACCCACTTCCACGCCTCCTCCTTGTGGTCGGTGCCGGCCCAGACGGCGTCCGACAGACCGTTGATGGAGCTCTTGCGGCCGGCCGGGCCGGTGGGCAGCGGGGCGTAGGCGAACGTGCCCTTCAGCTCCGGGTCGAGGTAGGTGGAGACGGTGAAGGAGCCCGCGAGGGTCATGGCGCCCTTGCCCGCCATGAGCAGTTCGGAGTTGTAGAGGCTCGACTTCTGGTCCAGGCGGGGCGCGTACCCCTGGTCGACCAGGCGCTTGAACCAGGCGATGGTCTCGACCAGTTCGGGGTCGTCGTACCGGTAGTGGGTGCCCCACGGGTTCTTGTCGAGGTAGGAGAAGCCGTTGGCGGCGGCGAACGGGCCCCAGCCGTTCTGGCCGGTGCTGCCGTCCTTCCACTCGGGCAGGAACCCGTAGGTCGTCACGTGGTCCTTGTCGAAGGCGGGGTCGAGGCCGTTGCGGCCGTGCGTGTCGACGGTGGCCTTGGCGATCGTCTGCTCCAGGGTGCCGCCGTCGGACGGGTTCCAGGTGAGGCCGGCGAGGTCGGCGGCGTCCACGCCCTGCTTCTCCAGCAGGTCGGTGTTGTAGACGATCGCGGTGGTGTCCCAGTCCTTCGGCAGGCCGTACCGCTTGCCGTCCTTCACCCAGACGTCGGTCAGCCCGGACTGGTAGCCGGACAGGTCGACCCTGTCCCGCTCGACGTAGGGCTGGAGGTCCAGGAGCTGCTGTCCGTCGGCGTACGTCGGGTAGTAGGTGCTCTGGTCGGTCCAGACGTCGGGGGCCTCGCCGGAGACCAGCTCCGTGGTGAGGTTCTGCCAGTACTGGGCCCACGCGGTCTGGGTGATCTTGATGGTGATGCCGGGGTTGGCCTTCTGGAAGACGTTCGCGCACTCCTGGTAGGCGGGCAGTTGCAGGTCGTCCCAGAGCCAGTAGTCCAGGGTCGTCCTCCCCCCGGCCTCGGTGCCGGAGCCCGCGCAGGAGACGAGGGTGGCGGTGGCGGTCAGGCACAGCAGGGCCGCGCCGACGCGTGAGGGTCTGGGGCTCATCGCAAGGGGCCTCTTTCGCAACGTGCGGGCGGTCACTTCACACCGGTGAAGTTGAGGGACTCGACCAGTCGGCGGCCGAGCAGGGCCAGCAGCACCAGGACGGGCAGCACCGACAGGGCGGACCCGGCCATCAGCCCGGTCCAGTCGGGCTGGGCGTTCGGTGACTGCTGCTGGAAGACGCCGAGGGCGACGGTGAGCACCCGGGTCTGCTCCTCGCGGCCGGACAGCAGCGGCCACAGGTAGTCCTTCCAGGCCCACACCGTGGTGGTCAGGCCGATGGTGAGCAGCGGCCCGCGGGTCATGGGCATCACCACCCGCCAGAACAGGCCCCAGGGGCCCACCCCGTCCAGGACGGCGGCCTCCTCCACCTCGCGGGGGACCGACAGGAAGAACTGCCGCAGGAAGAAGACCGCGAACGGGGTCATCAGCACACTCGGGGCGACCATGCCGGTGAAGGTGTTCAGCCAGCCCAGCTCCTTCACCAGGACGAAGTTGGGCAGCACGGTGAAGATCGGCGGCACCATCAGCGCGGCGATCAGCACCCCGAACACCGTATCCCGCCCGGGAAAGCGCAGCCGGGCGAAGGCGTACCCGGCCATCGCGCAGAACAGTGTCTGCAGCACGGCGATCAGCCCGCTGTAGACGACGGAGTTGAGCAGGTACCGCAGGAAGTCCACCCGCGCGCCCGAACCCCCGGCGGCCACCGCCTCCTCCTGGCTGGTCAGCCCCAGCACCCGCAGGAAGTTGATCATCGTGGGGTGGTCCGGGACCAGCCCGGTGGAGTCGGTGTACAGGTCGGCCGCCGGGGTCAGGGCGGTGCGGACCATCCAGTAGAACGGGAAGACGGTCAGGAACAGCGCGGTGACGAGCACCGCCCACGCGGCGACCCGGCCGGGTGAGACCTTCCTGCGGGCCTTCGTGCGGGCCTTCGTGCGGATACGGGTCATGATGTGCTCCTCAGGCCAGGTCCGAGCGGGAGGCACGCAGCAGACGCATCTGTACGGCGGTCAGCACGCCGAGGATCAGCGCGAGCACCACGGCGACGGCGGAGGCGTAGCCCATGTGGAAGTAGGTGAAGGCCTGTTCGTAATGTAGAAGTAGATGACGCGCGTGGCGCTGACCGGACCGCCCTGGGTGGTCACCGCGATCGTGTCGAAGATCTGGAACGAGCCGATCAGCGACACCACCAGCACGAGGGAGAGCACCGGCCGCAGCAGCGGCAGCGTGACCTTCGTGAACATCCGCCACTCACCGGCGCCGTCCAGTGCGGCGCTCTCGTACAGGTACTGCGGGACCTGGAGCATCCCGGCGTACAGCAGCAGCGCCGTATAGCCCGTGTACGCCCAGGTGTTGGCCGCGGCGATGGACGGCATCGCCCAGTCGGGGGAGGTGAAGAATCCGTTGGTGCCCATGCCGAAGGCGCCGAGGACGTGGTTGACCAGGCCCAGGTCGGCGTCCAGCATCCACATCCACAGCAGGCCGACGGTGACGTTCGGCACCAGCCAGGGCACCAGCAGCATCGCGCGCAGCGCCACCGACCGGGTCAGCCGGTGCATGAGCGTGGCCAGGAGCAGTGCCAGCACGGTCTGCGACACGATGTTGAGCACCACGTAGTAGCCGGTGACCTCCAGCGCGTTCCAGAACTGTTCGTCACCGATCAGTTCACCGTAGTTGTCCGCGCCGACGAAGTCCGGTGCGGCGAGCAGGCTGTAGTCGGTGAGTGAGTAGTACACACCGCGTACGGTCGGATAGGCGTAGAACAGCGCGAACCCCAGCAGCGCGGGGGCCAGGAACAGCCACGCCGCCTTCCGGTCGTCGCGGGGCCGGCGCCTCCCGCCCGGTGCCGAAGCCCCGCCCGGCAGTGGTCCGGTGCTCTTGTGCGGTGGCGCAACTGCGCTCTTGGCGCCCATGGTTCCCCTCCGAAGGGATTCGCGCCGCACCTCTTGCCAGTGGGGCACCGTGGACAACATATTGATGAGCAGCAGCGAAACTTTGTCAACGTTGCCGCATAACTTCCTTCCCTCTCGGACTCCGGAGACCGTCACCATGCGCACCTTCGCACCACGGCGCGGCAGAGAACTGCTGGCCGCGCTCTGTTCCTCGGCCCTGGCGCTGTCCCTTGCGGTCCTGCCGCTCACCGCCCAGGCCGCCGACACCGCCGGCGCGTCCGGCGCCACCGCAGCGGGTGTGCCCGACCGCCCGGATCCCGGCCCGGACCCCGACCCCTCGCTCCCGGTCCACACCCTCACCCGTGCCGAAGCGCCGCTGGACAACCCGCTCAAGGGCTTCGCCCGCTTCTACCAGCCCGGCGCCGACCAGGACACGGGCTACCCGCACTCGCTGACCTGGAGTTACTTCGGTCTCTCCGAGGTCATGAACAACGCCTCGGACTGCGGGAGTTACGACTGGAGCGTGCTGGACGAGGCGCTCGACGAGACAGCCTCCCACGGCAACCAGATGGCCCTGCGCTTCTACCTGGAGTATCCCGGCGACCCCGGCGACCACCCCTCCAACGCCATTCCGCCGTGCTTCGACGGCCACGTCGACCACCGGACCGACACCGTGAACGGCACCACCCGCCCCGACTACGACAACGCGTACCTGCTGGACGGGCTGGAGGACTTCATCGCCGCGTTCGGCGCCCGCTACGACGGCGACCCGCGCATCGGCTTCATCCACATGGGCCTGATCGGCCTCTGGGGCGAGTGGCACACCTACCCCTACGACACCGACACCGGTGACGGCTACCCGAACCACATGCCCACCGACGCCCACGGCGCCGAGATCATGCGGGCCTACGCCGACGCCTTCACCCGCACCAAGCTGGAGGTGCGCTACCCGGACTCGGCCGGCGGCGCCGCGGCCGGACTGCCCTCCGTCGGCTTCCACGACGACTCGTTCTGCTACCGCGAGGGCTCCCCGCTCGCCGGTGTCACCCTGCCCCGGTCACTGGGCGGAGCCTCGTACTCCCAGTTGCAGAGGAGCGTCGAGCAGGGGCTGGAGAACCGCTGGACCACCGCCTCCATGGGCGGTGAGGTCCGTCCCGAGATCCAGTCCAGGGCGTTCACGAACTGGCCCGGCGGCTCCGGCGACGTGGACGACATGCAGGCGTGCATCGAACTGGAGCACACCACCTGGAAGATGAACGAGGGCAGCGCCGGCTACTCCTCCTCGGACGCCGACGTGGCGGCCGCCGTCCGGCTCATGGGCTACGACCTCGCCGTCGACGACGCCTACTTCCACGACACCGCCACGGGCAGCACCACCGTCGGTGTGCGGATCAGCAACGACGGGGTCGCCCCGTTCTACTACCCCTGGACGGTGAGCCTCGGCCTCAAGGACGCCGCCGGCAACGTCGTCAAGACCTGGGACACGGACTGGGACCTGCGCGAGGTCATGCCGTCGAAGATCCGGGCCTTCCCCGACTGGGGCGTGGGCGCCGACCCGGCCTACCTCGACTACGGCTACGCCCGGTACTTCGACGCGGACGTCGACCTGGCCGGTGTCACCGCCGGCGGCTACCGGCTGGTCATGAAGGCCAAGAACCCGTTGGAGGACATCAGTTCCAACGCCAAGAAACTGCGGTTCGCCAACGCCGGCCAGAACGCCGACGGCTGGCTCGACCTCGGCGCCATGACCGTCGGCTCCGACAGCTCCACCGGCACCGCCGCCTACGAGGCGGAGGCCGACGGCAACACCCGCACCGGCACCGCCGTGGTCGCCGACTGCGCCGGCTGCTCCGGCGGCGCCAAGGTCGGCTACCTCGGCAACGGCGCGACCCTCACCTTCCCCCGGGTCGAGGGCGGCGACGGCGGCACCCGGCAGGTCACGCTCCACTACGCCACCGCCGTCGCCCGCTCGGCCACGGTCACGGTCGGCGGCGGTACACCGCGGACCGTCGACTTCGCCCCCACCGCCGACTGGACGACCCCGGGCTCGGTCACGCTGAGCCTCGCCCTGGACAGCGGCACGGACAACAGCATCACCATCGCCAACAGCCTCCGGATGGGCACCCGACATCGACCGGATCACGGTGACCTGAGGGAGCACGGCCCGGGGCCGTGCCCGGACACCGCACCGCCGGGAAGCGGCGCGGAGCGGCCCCGTGCCCGACGGCATGGGGCTTTCCGGGAGGCGGGCGCCACGTGGGCGGCCGACGGGCCGGCGACCGCGCGCGGGAGCCGGCCACCCGGACGGGCGCACCGCCTTCCACCGGGGCGGCCCGGCCCGGCTCCCGCGCCGCCCGCGCCCCTTTGCCGGCGCCCGCTGACCGACGGACGGCACGGCACCGTGGCCGCCGCGGCGCCGACGGGAACCCTGAGCGCCCGCCCGGGGCGTCACCGGGTTCCTCCGCCGGCCGCTGCCGCGGCCGGGCGGGTCAGCCGCGGGCGAGGAGCTCCAGGGTGTCGATCACACGGTTGGAGAAGCCCCACTCGTTGTCGTACCAGGCGACCACCTTGATGTGCCGGCCGTCGACCCGGGTGAGCGCCGAGTCGAAGATCGACGAGGCCGGATTGCCGGTGATGTCGGAGGAGACCAGCGCCTCCTCCGAGTACTCCAGGACGCCGGCCAGCGGGCCCTCGGCGGCGGTGCGGTACGCCGCCAGCACCTCGTCGCGGGTCACGTCACGGGCGACGGTCGTGTTGAGCTCGACGATCGAGCCCACCGGCACCGGTACCCGGATCGAGTCACCGGACAGCTTGCCGTCCAGGCCCGGCAGGACCGCGCCGATCGCCTTCGCGGCGCCCGTGGTGGTCGGCACGATGTTGACGGCGGCGGCGCGGGCCCGGCGGGCGTCGCGGTGCGGACCGTCCTGGAGGTTCTGCTCCTGGGTGTAGGCGTGCACCGTCGTCATGAACCCGTGCTCGATGCCGGCCAGGTCGTCCAGGACCTTGGCCAGCGGCGCCAGCGCGTTGGTCGTGCAGGAGGCGTTGGAGACGACCGTGTGCAGTTCCGCGTCGTAGGCGTCGGTGTTGACGCCGTAGGCCAGGGTGACGTCGGCGCCGTCCGACGGGGCGCTGACGAGGACCTTGCGCGCGCCCGCGTCGAGGTGGGCGCGGGCGGCCTTGGCGGAGGTGAAGCGGCCGGTCGACTCCAGGGCGATGTCGACGCCGAGTTCGGCCCACGGCAGCCGGGCCGGCTCCCGCTCGGCGAGCACCCTGATGTGCCGGCCGTCGACCACCAGGGTGTCCCCCTCGACGGTCACCGGGCGGCCGAGGCGGCCGGCCGTCGAGTCGTAGGCGAGCAGGCGGGCCAGGCCGGCGGGCTCCGTGAGGTCGTTGACGGCGACGACCTCCAGGGAGCTGTCGCGCTCCAGCAGCGCGCGCAGCACGTTGCGTCCGATGCGGCCGAATCCGTTGATGGCGACGCGGGTCATGAGGGTGTCCCTTTCCTTCGGTTCGCCACCAGGCTCGCGCGGGACGCCGGTCGCCGACAGCGGCGCGGGAGCCAGGGTCCGAAAGTATCGCGCCACCCGCGGACGGCCGGGTCACTCGCCCCGGGTGAAGGTGCGCCGGTACTCGCTGGGCGTGGTGCCCAGGACCCGCTGGAAGTGCAGCCGCAGATTGGCGCCGGTGCCCAGTCCGACGTCGGCCGCGATCTGCTCGACGCTGAGCTGCGACCGCTCCAGCAGCTCACGGGCCAGGTCGAGGCGGGCCCGCATCACCCACTGCATCGGCGTGTACCCGGTGTCCTCGGCGAACCGCCGGGAGAACGTGCGCGGCGACACCGCCGCGTGGCGGGCGAGCCTGTCCAGGGTGAGGGGTTCGCCCAGCCGGCGCAGCGCCCACTCCCGGGTGGCGGCGAACCGTTCCCCGAGCGGCTCGGGCACGCTGCGCGGCACGTACTGCGCCTGCCCGCCGCTGCGGTAGGGCGCCGCCACCAGCCGCCGGGCCGCGTGGTTGGACGCGGCGACCCCGAGGTCGCCGCGGAGTATGTGCAGGCACAGGTCGATCCCGGAGGCGGCGCCCGCCGACGTCAGCACGTCGCCCTCGTCGACGAAGAGGACGTTCTCGTCGACCCGGACCCGCGGGTGCCTGGCCGCCAGCGCCCGCGCGTAGTGCCAGTGGGTGGTGGCGCGCTTGCCGTCCAGCAGCCCGGTGGCGGCGAGGGCGAAGGCGCCCGTGGAGATGGCGGCGAGCCGGGTGCCCCGCTGGTGCGCCGCGACCAGCGCCTCGACGACCGCCTCCGGCGGGTCCTCCCGGTCCGGGAACCGGTACCCGGGGACGAAGACGGTCTCCGCCCAGGCCAGCGCGTCGAGGCCGTCGGCGACGTGGTACGACAGCCCTTCGCCGCCGGAGACGAGACCGGGCCGCGCGCCGCACACCCGTACCTCGTACGGCATGCTGGCGCGGGTCGCGAACACCTGGGCGGGGATGCCGACGTCGAGCGGCTTCGCGCCCTCCAGGACCAGGACGGCCACGCGGTGCGGACGGGAAGCTGACACGGGGACAGGTTATGCGGACCCAGCAACGGCGGGACGGCCGGCACCTTTTACGCGGACCCCAGCAGCGGCGGGACGGCCGGCACCTCCGACGCCGAGGCGATGTCCTCGGCGGTCAGCCGGAACCGCTCGGGGTAGGCGTCGCGGCTGGTGCGGCGGGCGGGTTCGGTGGTGCGCCACATGTACAGGCAGCGGGCGCACTGGAGCACCTGCCAGACACCGGGCACGGGGGAGTGCGCGACCGTACGGACACCGTCGTCGGCGCAGCGGGGGCAGAGGGAGGCGTTCGGGGCGGACATGAGGGGTGGTCCTTTCCGGTCCAGGGGTTCAGCGGGCGGCGAGCAGGGTGCGCAGCCGGGCGGTCCACTCGGCGGTCTCGGGCAGGTCCTTGACGGGCGTGCTGAAGTTCCCGCGCACGTCGGGGGCGACCGGGGTCGTCGCGTCGATGATCATCTTGCTGGTGACGCCGGCCGGCTGGGAGGCGGGGGCCAGCTCCACCACCGACAGGTTCGGCAGGACGAGGACGTCCTCCTTCGGGTTCACCTTGGCGGACTGGGCCCACATCACCTGCGGCAGGTCGAACGGGTCGACGTCCTCGTCGACGAGGATGACCTGGGAGACGTAGCCGAGGCCGTGCGGCGTGGTCATGGCGCGCAGGCCGACCGCCTTGGCGAAACCGCCGTACCGCTTGGCCGTGGAGATGATCACCAGCAGCCCGTGGGTGTACATGGCGTTGACCGCGCGCACCTCGGGGAACTCGGCGCGCAGCTGCTTCAGCAGCGGCACGCTGGTGTTCGGGCCGACGAGGTAGTCGCACTCGGTCCAGGGCATGCCGAGGTAGAGGGACTCGAAGACCGGCCGGGTGCGGTACGAGATCCGTTCGATCCGGACGACGGGCATGCGCCGGCCGCCCGAGTAGTGCCCGGTGAACTCGCCGAAGGGGCCCTCGATCTGCCGCACCCGGGACTCGACGACGCCCTCGATCACGACCTCGGCGCCCCAGGGGACGTCCAGGCCGGTGTGCGGGGCGGTGGCGAGGGGCATCGGGGCGCCGCGCAGGGCGCCGGCCATCTCGTACTCGGACTGGTCGTAGCGCAGCGGCATGCCGGCGACGATCGGGATCACCGGGTCGTTGCCGAGGGTGATCGCGACGGGGAGGTCCTCGCCGCGCTCCTCGGCGGTGCGCAGGTGCTGGGCGATGTCGTGCACGGGCACCGGCTGGAGCGCGAGCCGGTCGCGGCCGATGACCTCCATCCGGTACGTGCCCAGGTTCTGCTTGCCGAAGTGGTCCGGGTCGGCGGGGTCCCGGGAGACCACGGCGGCCTTGTCGAGGTAGAAGCCGCCGTCGCCGTCGTTGAGGCGGAACAGCGGCAGCACGTCGAAGAGGTCGACGTCGTCACCGGTGACGGTGTTCTCCTGCCAAGGCGCGTCCGCGCGCCGCTTTGGGGCGACGGGGAACGCGTCCCAGCGGCGGGCGAACTCCTCGACCTGCTCGCGCGGGGAGGTCTCCTTCGGCAGGCCGAGGGCGAGGGCGTGGTTGCGCCAGGAGCCGTGCACGTTCATGGCGATCCGGGCGTCGGTGAAGCCCTTGACCCGGTCGAACCAGAGGGCCGGCGCCCCCTCGCCGATCCGGCCCGCGGCATTGGCCGCCGCCGCGATGTCGGGCTCCGGCAGGACCTCGTCCTCGATCCGCAGCAGCTGTCCCTCCTTCTCCAGCGTGTCGAGGAACGAGCGCAGATCGTCGTACGGCATGGGTCTCCTCCTGCGAGGTGAGGCGGGGTGGGGTGCAACGGGGCGGGGTGCGGTGGGGTGGGGTCAGGAAGCGCGGGCCGCGCGCAGGCCGGTCCAGCGGCGGGCGCCGGCGGCGGGCAGGTCCAGCTGGTCCAGGACGCGGGAGACGATGTGCTCCACGACGTCCCCGACCGTCGCCGGGTGGTTGTAGAAGGCGGGCACGGGCGGGACGATGCGGACCCCCATGCGGGCCAGCGCCAGCATGTTCTCCAGGTGGATCTCGCTGAGCGGCGTCTCGCGGGGGACCAGCACCAGCGGCCGGCGCTCCTTCAGCGTCACGTCCGCCGCCCGGCCCACCAGGCCGTCGGCGTAACCGGCGCGGATGCCGGCCAGCGTCTTCATCGAGCACGGGATCACGACCATGCCGTCCGTCCGGAACGAACCGGAGGAGATGGTGGCGCCCTGGTCCTCGGGCGAGTGCGCCACATCGGCCAGCGCCGACACCTCCCGCATGGTGCGGCCGGTCTCCAGCTCGACGGTGGCCCGCGCCCAGCGGCTCGCGACGAAGTGGGTCTCCACGTCCGGCAGTTCGGCGAGGCGCTCCAGCAGCCGCACCCCGAAGGGCGCGCCGGTGGCCCCCGTCATCGCCACGATCACCCGCACGGCACACCTGTTCCTTTTCGGTCAGATTTCGGTCCGTTCTCCCTCCACGCTAGGAGCCGTTCCTGGCCCGGACCGGTACGCTGAGGACAGGTGATGGGGAAAAACGGACAGGTGCGGGATGGTCGCTGACCGGGGACGGCGGTACGCCACGATCACCGACGTGACCTACCGGCCCGCGCTGAGCGCGCCGATCGGCATGGACGTGGTCGACTTCGCGGAGCTGCGGGCCCGCGGCCGGCGCCGCGGCATCGACCTGTCCAGCCCGCAGCGCCCGGACTTCCACCACCTCATCCACGTCCACCCGAACTCCGGGCCGCTGCCGCACACCGTGGACTTCACCCGGTACGTCGTCCCGGCCGGCGGCTGGCTGTGGGTGCGGCCCGGCCAGGTCCACCGGTACGGCGCCGGACCCGAGGGGCCCTGGGACGTCGCGGCCGGGGACATCGTCATCTGGCGCCCCGGCTTCGTCCCGGACGACCCGCCGGACGCGGCGGGCCCCGTCGTCCCGGCGGGTCCGCACGCCCGGTCGGTGGAGCTGGCCCGCCGCCACCTGGTCGCCGAGTACGCGGACCTGGGCACGATGCCCCTGGAGGCGCACAACAGGGCCCTGCGGATGCTGCTGACGGTCCTGCTGCTGCGGCTGGCCCACGCCGCGCCGCCCGCGACGACCGGCGCCGAGGCGGCCGGGGACGGGCCCTTCGCCCGCTTCCGGGCCGCCGTGGAGCGGGACTTCACCCGCACCCACCGCGTCGCCGACTACGCCGCCGCCCTCGGCTACAGCGTGCGCACCCTCACCCGCGCCGTCCACGCCGCCACCGGGACGACCGCCAAGGCCTACCTCGACGCCCGCATCGTGCTGGAGGCCAAACGCCTGCTGGTGCACACCGACCGGACCGCCGCCGACGTGGCCCGCCACCTGGGTTTCGCCGACCCGAGCGACTTCGGCGCGTTCTTCCGCCGGCACGACGGGCGCACCCCGCTGGAGTTCCGGGCGGCGGCCCGCGGAACGGCCTGACCCGGCGCGCTCAGCGCGGTGCCAGGGCCGCCCAGGCGTCGTCGTCCAGCGCGAGGAACTCCTCCGCCCGCGCGCGCGAGGGCATCACCGGTACGTCGTCGCGGGTGCGCAGGGCCGCCGCGGCGGCGAGATGGCCCAGCCGCAGCCGGGAGCGCTCGTCGCGGCCGTCCAGGACACCGGAGAGGTAACCGGCCGCGAACGCGTCGCCCGCGCCGACCGGTTCGACCACCTTCACCGCCAGCGACGGCACGTGCGTGCGCACACCTCCCACGTACGAGGTGGCTCCGTGCTCCGCGTCCTTGACCACCACGGCCGGCGCCGGCCCGAGGAGCGCGGCCACGTCGTCGGCGCGGGGCGTGTCCCACAGCCCCTCGGCCTCGTCCCGGCCGACGAACACCAGGCCGGCGGCGCGGGCGAGGGCCAGCAACCGGGGCGCCGCCTCGTCCCGCCCGCCGCGCCACAGGGCGGGACGGTGGTTGACGTCGAAGGAGACGACCGGGCCCGCACCGGCCGGCCGGTGCGGGAGCAGCGCGTCCAGCAGCCGGGCGCACGTGTCCGAGAGCGCCGCGGTGATGCCCGACAGGTGCACCAGCCGGGCCCGGCGCAGCAGCGGCGACCGGGCCAGTTCCGGTCCCATGCCGGCGGCGGCCGACTCCCGGCGGTAGTAGTGCGTACGCGTGCCGTCCGGCCCCGGGTCCTTGAAGTAGACGCCGGTCGGCCGGTGCGGGTCGGTCTCGACGGCGCCCACCTCGACGCCGCGCGCGGCGAGTTCGCCCAGGACACGGCGCCCGAACGGGTCGTCGCCCAGCCGGCTCAGCCAGGCGGCCCGGTGGCCGAGCCCGGCCAGCGCGCAGGCGACGTTGGACTCGGCGCCGCCGATGCCCAGCCTGAGCTGCGCCTGCTCGGCGAGCGGCCGGTCGTCCGACGGGCCGAGGACGGCCATCGTCTCGCCGACGCACACGACGTCGGCGCGGGGCGGCGGGGCGGTGGGCAGGGTCACGGCAACCTCCTGGGGGCCGGTGTCGCGCGGGCTCACGCGCCGGACAGACGCAGCATGACCTTGCTGCTGCCGCTGCCGGGGTCCGCGGCGGCCGACAGCGCCTCCTCGGCCCGCTCCAGCGGGAACCGGTGGGTGATCAGCGGGCGTACGTCCACGCCGTCGCGCAGGGCGAGCAGCGCGTCGTCGATCTCCTCGACGAAACGGTACGAGCCCGTCCAGGTGATCTCGCGGGTCACCAGGTCACCGAGGACCGCGCTGACGGCCGTACCGGGCAGGTTGCCGACCTGGACCAGGGTGCCGCCCCGGGCGGTGGCCCGCAGCACCGCGCCGAGCGCCGCCGGGGCGCCGGACGCCTCGAAGACGACCTCCACGTCCTCGGGCAGCGTCTCGCCGCGGGAGAGGTCACGGGTCTCGGCGGCGCCCATCGCACGGGCGACCGCGAGGGCCGGGGCCGCCAGGTCGGCGGCGATCACGGTGTGCGCGCCGCGGTACCGGGCGGCGGCCACCACCAGCGAGCCGATCGGCCCGGCGCCGTTCACCAGGACGGTCCGGCCGCGCAGGCCGGGGACCCGGCCCACCGCGTGCAGGGCCACCGCCAGGGGTTCGGCGAGCGCGCCCTGTTCGGTGTCCACGCCGTCCGGCAACGGCCTGACCTGGTCGGCGTCGACCACCCGGTACTCGCTGAACCCGCCGTCGGTGTGCGGGGTGAACGCCGCCGAACCGAAGTAGCGGACGTGCGGATGGAGGTTGGTGCGGCCGGCGATCCGGTCCGGCAGCACGCCGTCGCCGACCAGCCGGGCCGGGTGCACGGTCACCGGCAGCCCCGCGCGCAGGCCGGTGACGCCCGGGCCGAGCGCGGCGATCCGGCCGGCGACCTCGTGGCCGAGCACCAGCGGATGGGCGAGCGCGGCCGTGCCGGACGCGCCCTTCCTCCAGTACGCGATGTCGGAGCCGCAGATCCCGCCCCACTCCAGGGCCAGCAGCACCTGACCGGCGCCGGGCACCGGGCGGGGCCGGGCGTCGACCCGCACGTCACCCGGGCCGTGCACCACGACCGCCCGCATGGTGCGCCCCTCGACGGCGGCGCGTCCTTCGGTCACGGCGGTCATACGGCATCCTCCAGGCGGACCAGGTCGCGTCCGCGGGTCTCGGGCGCGAGGTACGCGCTGACGAAGGTGATGAGCGAGTAGCCGACGAGCATCGCGGCGATGGGCCACCAACTGCCGGTGACGGCCGTGAGGGTGGCGGCGAGGACGGGGCCGATCGCGGTGGCGAGGATGCCGCCGATCTCCTTGGCGAGGGCCAGCTGCGTGAACCGGGTCCGGGCGCCGAAGAGTTCGGCCATCGTCACGCTCTCCAGCGAGAACAGCCCCAGCACACCGACATTGAGGCCGAGCACCATGCCGGTCATCACCCCGGGCGTGGTGCCGGAGCTGATCAGCAGCATCACCGGGAAGGCGATGACGGCGGTCAGCAGCGTCAGCGCCAGGTAGAGCACCCGGCGTCCGATCCGGTCGCCGAGCAGTCCGACCAGCGGCACGGTGGCGAAGCCGAGCAGCGAGCCGTACACGATCGCGTCGGTGGGCACGGACCGGCCGACGGCGAGGTTGGTGGCGATGTACCCGACCAGGAACGTCTGGACCACCCCGGAGTTGCCCGCCTGGCCGAAGCGCAGCCCGAGGGCGAGGAAGAACGCCTTGCCCTTGCGCTGCCGGACGCCGGCCGCCAGCACGTTCTCCGCTCCCGCGCCGGTGCCCGCGATCGCGGCCTCCACCTCGTCGCGGGCCAGCGCCACGCCGTCCACCACGTCGGGGCGCTCCTCGAAGACGGGGCTCTCCTTCAGGCCCCGGCGCAGCCAGACGGCGAAGATCATCAGACCGAAGCTGAGCAGGAACGGCAGCCGCCAGCCCCAGGACAGCAACTGCTCCTCGCTGAGCACGGCGAGCAGCACGGCCCACAGCCCGGAGGCGGCGAGCGTCCCGGAGTTGGTGCCGAGCGACACCAGCGAGGAGATCAGACCGCGCCGCCTGGCCGGGGCGTACTCGGCGAGCAGCACCGTCGCGCCGGCGATCTCGGCGCCCGCGCCGAACCCCTGGACGAGCCGCAGCACGACCAGCAGGACCGGCGCCATGATGCCGATGGTGGCGTAGGTGGGCAGCACGCCGATCAGGGTGGTGGAGGCGCCCATCAGCAGGATGGTCAGGTACAGGACCCTCTTGCGGCCGATCCGGTCGCCCATCCGTCCGAAGTAGACGGCGCCGGCGAGCCGGGCGACGTAGCCCACGCCGTAGGTGGCCATCGCGGCGATGAGGCCGATGGCGGGGCTGACGTCAGGGAAGAAGAGCTTGTTGAAGACGATCGCGGCGGCCAGCGAGTACAGCTGGAAGTCCATGAACTCCATGGCCGTGCCCAGCCAGCCCGAGACGGCTGCTCTGGCCAGGTCGCCCGTGGTGCGCTCCGCGGGGCGGGTCTGCGCCGCGGCGGTGGCGCTGTCCTTCATCGTGAACTCCGTTGTTCGGGGGGACGGGAGCGGTGCGGGGGAGGAGAGGGGGCGGCGCGAGGGGAGGGGAGGGGAGCGGTGAAAGGGAGGGGAGCGGGGCGGGGGAGGGGAGGGCGGGTCAGATCTCGACGCGCCCCGCGCGCAGCGCCGGCAGCCGGTCCGCGACGGCCGTGACGAGGGCGGTGTCGTCGGCCAGGTCGGCCGCGCCGACGGTCCGCAGCAGCGCGGCCACCGTCCGGGCGGGCCGGGCCCCGGCCTCCCAGCAGGCCGCGAGCGCCTCGGCCGCCGGGTCGCACGGGCCGTGCCCGCCGGGCCGGGTGCCGTGCGCCCAGGCGGCGACGGCGAGGGCGAGGACCGGGGCGCGCGCGCCGGACGCGCGCAGCTCGCGCAGGGCGGGCAGCCAGCGTTCGGTGATCTTCAGCGAGGCGTCGGAGCCGATCTGCTCCAGCCGGTGGCGCATCGCCGGATTGCGGAAGCGGGCGACGAGGTCACCCGCGTACGCGACGGGGTCGGGGCCGCCCTGCGGCAGGGTCGGGGCGACCTCCGCGCACAGGGCCCGGACCAGCCGCTCGCCCCAGTCCGTCGCCATCGCGTCGGCCACGGTCTCGCGGCCGGTGGCCAGGCCCAGGTGGGCCAGGGCCGAGTGCGAGCCGTTCAGCAGCCGCAACTTGGTGAGCTGGTACGGGCTCGCGTCCGGCACGAACAGCGCGCCGTCCCGCTCCCAGGGCGGCCGGGGCGCGGCGAAGGAGTCCTCCAGCACCCACTGGCGGTAGGGCTCGCCGGCCACCGTCAGGGCGTCCTCCAGGCCGAGCGCGGCGCGGGCGGCGGCCCGGTCGTCCTCGCCCGTCGCGGGCACGATCCGGTCGACGACCGTCGACGGGAAGGCCACCGCCTGGCCCATCCGGTCCAGCACCAGGTCCCGGTCCGGCCAGCCGGAGGCCCGCACGAAGTCGGCCACGACCCGGCCCAGCACGGCACCGTTGTCCGCCATGTTGTCGCAGGACACGACGGTGACCGGGGGCGCCCCGGCCCGCATCCGGGCGGCCAGTCCGGCGGCGAGGCGGCCCACCACCGTGGTCAGCGGGCCGTCCGGGCCCGCCGCGAGGTCGGCGGCGACCGGCGCCGCGGCGGTGTCGAGCCCGCCCGTCACGGCCGACCGGTGGTACCCCTTCTCGGTCACCGTCAAGGTCACCACCGTCACCTCGGGACCGGCGAGCAGCGCGTCCACGGCCCCGGCGTCCGGGCCCATCGCCAGGGCGCCGACGACCGAGCCCACCACCCGGCAGGCGTTCCCGTCGGGACGGCGCTCGACGAGTGAGTGGAGACAGTCCTGCTCCCGCAGGGCGCGCACGGTGCCGGCCGAGCGGGGGGCCACGGCGGTGATGCCCCACGGCTCACCGGACAGCGCGGCGGCGTTCTCGGTGTACAGCGCCTGGTGCGCCCGGTGGAAGGCGCCGGGCCCGAAGTGCACCACGCGCGGGCGCAGCCCGGCCGGGTCCACGGCGGGCCGCAGCCCCGGCGCCAGCCGGGACAGCGCCGCACGGTCCAGACGGGGAGGTGTCACGGCGCTCACCAGTCGTGCACCGAGCCGTCGAGGCGGCGCGCCACGGGCAGGTAGCGCCGCTGGTACGGGAAGCGCTCGGCCGCCTTCTCGTCGTACTCGACGCCGAGCCCGGGAGCGTCCGGCGGGTTGAGGTACCCGTCGGCGAAGGTGACGCCGCTGCGGAACACCTCGAAGGTCTCCTCCGCGTGCCCCATGTACTCCTGGATGCCGAAGTTCGGCACCGTCACGTCCAGGTGCACGGCGGCGGCCATGGAGACGGGGGAGAGGTCCGTCGCGCCGTGCGAACCGGTGCGTACGTGGTACAGCGCGGCCAGGTCGAAGATCCGCCGCAGATGGGTGATGCCGCCCGCGTGCACGACCGTGGTGCGTACGTAGTCGACGAGCTGCTCGGTGATGAGGTGCTGGACGTCCCAGACCGAGTTCATCACCTCGCCGACCGCGATCGGCGTGGTGGTGTGCTGCCGGATGAGCCGGAACGCCTCCTGGTTCTCCGCCGGGGTCGGGTCCTCCATCCAGAACAGCCGGCACGCCTCGACGCTCTTGCCGAACCGGGCCGCCTCGATGGGGGTCAGGCGGTGGTGCACGTCGTGCAGCAGGTGGAAGCCGAAGCCGAACCGCTCACGGACCGCTTCCAGGTAGGAGGGCGCGAAACCGAGGTACGCCTCCGTGTCCCAGGGCTGCTCCTCGGGCAGGTCGGTCGCGGCCGGCTCGTAGATCTCGCCCTTGCGCACCCCGTACGTGCCGCCGACACCCGGCACGGCGGCCTGCGCCCGCACCGCCTTGTAGCCCAGCTCCAGACGGCGCTGGACGTCGTCGAGGAGGGAGGGGACGTCGGTGCCGCTGGCGTGCGAGTAGACCAGGACGCCGTCGCGGGACCGGCCGCCCAGGAGCTGGTACACGGGCAGGCTCGCGACCTTGCCCTTGATGTCCCACAGCGCCGTGTCGACGGCCGACACCGCCGTCATCGTGACCGGACCGCGACGCCAGTACGCGCCCTTGTAGAGGTACTGCCACATGTCCTCGACGCGGGCCGGGTCCCGGCCGATGAGCAGCGGCACCACGTGGTCGCGCAGATAGGCGGCGACGGCCAGTTCCCGGCCGTTGAGCGTGGCGTCGCCCAGCCCGGTCACCCCGTCGCTGGTGGTGATGCGCAGCGTGACGAACGTGCGCCCCGGGGAGGAGACGAACACCTCGGCCCGCTCGATTGTGCTCACTTGCGGCTCCATCCTGTCGTACAGCCCTTGTATACAAGCATCGGTCGCGCAGCGGTGCAATACCTTTTCCGCGGGTACGTAGGATGGGTCCATGCCTCAATCGAACGGGCGGCGGACCAGTCGGCGCGACATCTACCTGAAGCTGCGTCAGATGGTCCTGACCCTGGAACTCGCCCCGGGCGCCGCCCTGTCGGAGAACGAGCTGGCCGCCTCGCTCGGGGTCAGCCGCACCCCGGTGCGCGAGAGCCTGATCCTGCTCGCCCAGGAAGGGCTGGTGCAGGTGTTCCCGAAGATCGGGTCGTTCGTGTCGCGGGTGGACCCGGCGCAGGTCGCCGACGCCCAGTTCCTGCGCGAGGCGGTGGAACTCGCCTCCCTGGAGGACCTGCCCGAGCGGCTGGATCCGGGGATCGTCGCGGAACTGCGGGACAACCTGGAGCGCCAGCGCGCCGCCGGGCTCGGCCTGGAGGAGTTCTTCGCGCTGGACGAGGCCTTCCACCAGGCCCTGCTGCGGCTGAGCGGGCACGGCAACGCGTGGACCACCGTCGCCGCCGCCAAGGGCCACCTGGACCGGGCCCGCCGGCTCGGCCTGCACGGGCACGAGTCCCCGGCCGTCTTCGCCGACCAGCACCAGGAGATCTTCGCGGCGGTCGAGGGCGGTGACGTGCCGCTGGCCCGCTCGCGCATGCGCGACCATCTGCGGGCCGTCTTCAACGACATCGAACGCATCCGCGCCCACGCCCCCGGGCTGTTCGCCGCGGACCCCACCACGGTGCCGGTGCGGCGCAGCGTGGTGGTCTGGGAGTGAGCCCGGTCAGGGCGGCCGGCTGACGTCCACGGCCGGCGGGACACCCACGGTGGGTGAGGCCGACGGTGCCTGGGAGGGGGCGGAGGTGGTCTGCCCCGGATCGGAGGGCACCGGCGTGGCCGGCTTGTCGGTGGCCGCAGGAGAGGGCCACGAGGCGGTCGCGGAGGGCGGCGCCATCGGCACCGCCGGGGACGCGGGGCGTTCGGGCGCCGCCCGCGGGAACGGCAGCTGTCGGCGGCGCCGGACGGGACGACGGAGACCTGCCCCGGGGAGGGGACCCGCTCCTCGGCGGGCACCTCGCGCGCGGACGGCGCCTCGGTCGGCTCCTCCTTCGCGGGGGTGGCGGTCCCGGGAGCGGAGGCCACCGCGGTCGGCGGCTCGCTCCCGGCGGGAACGGCGGTGGGGCAGGAGGCGACCGCGGGCACGGCGGCCGCCAGTACGGCGGTGCCCGCGAGGGCCGGGGGACCGAGGGTGGTCCGGCGCGCGATCGCCCTCTTTCGTCGGTCCGCCCGGTCGGCGTGACGGGGCGGGGCGGGAATCGACGAGAGAGACGAGGCAGCGGGAAGGCAGGTTGTGAAGAACCGGCAGAGTCGAACGGGGCGGTGCCGTCAGCCGCGGCGGCGGGCGTCCTCCAGGTAGCGCAGGACCGCGGCCACCCGCCGGTCGACCTGGTCGGCGGGCGAGAGGTCGAGCTTGGCGAAGATGGAGCGGATGTGCTTGTGCACCGCGCCGTCGGTGACGACCAGCCGTCGCGCGATCGCGGTGTTGCCGAGCCCTTCCGCCATCAGCGCCAGGACCTCCCGCTCCCGCGGGCTGAGCCGTTCCAGCCGGGTGTCCTGACGGGAGCGGGTGAACAGCTGGGCGACCACCTCGGGATCGATGGCGGTGCCGCCGGACGCCACCCGGTGCAGCGCGTCCAGGAACTCCTCGACCCGGCCCACCCGCTCCTTGAGCAGATACCCGAGGCCGGTCACCCCGCCGGTGAGCAGGTCGGTGGCGAAGGACTGCTCGACGTACGCGGACAGCACCAGCACCGCGAGCCCGGGGTGGCGCCGCCGGGCCTCGACGGCGGCGCGGATGCCCTCGTCGGTGTGGCTGGGCGGCATCCGCACGTCGAGGATGGCGACGTCCGGCCGGTGCTCGTCGATGGCGTCGAGCACACCGCCGGGGGTGCCGGTGGTGGCGACCACGTCGAGGGACTCGGCGCGCAGCAGGAGGGCGAGTCCCTCGCGCAGCAGCGGGTCGTCCTCGGCGATCACGATGCGCATGTCACGTTCCGCAGTTCGAGTTCACGTTCCGCACGGCAGGTCCACGTCCAGGACCGTCGGGCCGCCCGGCGGGCTGGCCAGGGTGAGCGTACCGTCGTGGGCCGCGACGCGGTCACGGATGCCGGTGAGCCCGGAACCGCCCCGCTCGTCGGCCCCGCCCCGGCCGTCGTCCTCGATCCGCAGGCGCAGCCGACCGCCCCGGGCGCGGGCGGTGACGGTGGCCGAGCCGGCGCCGCTGTGCTTGGCGACGTTGGTCAGGGCCTCGGCGACCACGAAGTAGGCGGTCGCCTCGACGGAGGCGGCGCACCGCTCGGGCACGTCGACGTCGGTCCGGCAGGGCACCGCGCAGTGCGCGGCCAGACCGGCCAGCGCGCCCGCCAGCCCCCGGTCGGCCAGCACCGGGGGCAGGATGCCGCGGGCGACGGTGCGCAGTTCGGCCAGGGCCTGTTCGGCGGCCGACTGGGCGCGCTCCAGCAACTCCCCGGCGCCCTCCGGGTCGCGGGCCACCATGCGGCGGGCGGCACCCAGCAGCACCGTGACGGTGACGATGCGGTTCTGCGTGCCGTCGTGCAACGAACGCTCGATGCGCCGCAGTTCGGTCGCGTGGGCGTCCAGGGCGGCGGCGCGGGTGGCGGTCAGCTCGGCGACCCGCAGCGACAGGTCGGTCTCGGGGCCGGCCGCCAGCAGCAGCCGTCCGGGCGCGGACTGGAGGCGGGCCAGGGCGGGGAACAGGCCCAGGACAACGGCGGTCCAGCCCAGCCCCAGCAGGGCTACGGCGGCGGCCTGGGGCCAGGTGTGCGCGGTGCCGATTCCGAGGGAGGTGCTGGTGGCGTCCGGGGGCGCCAGCGGCCACAGCAGCGGGAAGACACAGTCCCGGACGGCGGCGATGGGCAGCAGCACCCCGAGCAGCCCCAGGGCGGACCCCAAGGTGGCGTGCCGGGCCAGCCAGCGCAGCTCCCGGCGGGTGACGGGATCGGCGAGCGCCGCCCGCAGCCGGACGGGCGGCGGCTCGGGGGCGATCACCTCGGGCCCGCGGCGGCCGAGCCGCGCGCGTTCCCGGCGGGCCAGGGCGTGCAGGGCGCGCGGCACCGGCCGCCCGATCAGCAGGCCCACGCCGAGCGGCGCGGTCACCGCCGCCACCGCCGTCAGCAGCAGCAGGCCGAGGGCGGGGACGGCGGTGCCGAGCCCGCCGGCGAGCTGTGCGGTCGCGGCGCGGGCGTCCCTGAGGGCCCGTACCGCGATGTCCTTGAAGCCGGTGGTCCCGGCCGCCGCGTCGCGGGTCGTCATCCGCCCTCCTCCACTGTGTCGCGCACCGACCCTAGGCCGCCCGCGGGACGGCCGTCAGCCGGGGGCCGGAAAGGTACAGCCTGCTGTACCTCCGGCCGGGCGGACCACTGGATCGGCCGCGAGGGGCGCGGGCCCCTGGCGTCGGGGGCGTCGAGGTCGGCCGTCACGAACCCCTTGGAGGCAGCCCCCATGCCGCACACCGACCCCCGCCGGCTGAGCGACGCCGGCGACGGCGACCGTACGGACGGCGTCAGCCGCTCCGACGTCGCACGGACCCTGCTGTGGGCCGTGGTGGTGCTCAGCGCCGTCGCCAACATGGCGGTCTCCTACGGAGACACCCCCGTCGTGGCCAACCTGGCCTGCGGTTTCGTCACCGTGCTCGCCGCCGGCACCCTGGCCGTACCCGCCCTGCGCGGGCGCCGGTGAGCACCGCCGTCGCGCCGGACACCGCGCGCACCGCACCCGCCGTCACGCTGACCGGCGCCGGCAAGGCGTACCCCGGCGGCGGACGCGGCGCACTGGAGGCGGACATGGTGACGAGGCCCCCCACGGGCGACCGACGGGGCGGCCCTGCGGGAGACCGCACGGCCGGGGACGATACGCCGTACGGCGACCCCGTGCCACGAGCCGGACCCGCCGCCGTCAGCCGCGCACGCACTCCTCGATGACCGAGGCGACCTGCTGCGTCGCCGGCGAGTTGCGGTGGGCGCGGCGGGCCAGCACCAGGTCGATGGTCTCCGTCTCGGCGAGCGGCAGGTACGTCACGCCGTCGAGCCGCAGGCTCTGCACCGACCGCGGCACGAGCGCGACACCGTGCCCGGCGGCCACGAGGACGACGAGCGTCGCGGTCTCACCGACCTCGACGAGGGCCGAGGGCCGGAACCCGGCCCGGTCGCAGGCGGCCAGCACCCGGTCGTACATGGCGGACCGCGGCTGCGAGGGATGGATGACGAAGGGCTCGTCGGCCAGCGCCGCCAGGGGGATCGCCCGGCCGGCCGCCAGCGGATGGTGGGCCGGGACCACGGCGACCAGCGGCTCGGCCCGCAGCGGCGTGATGCCCACCCCCTCGGTGCCGGCCGCGTCGGCCCGCGACACGGCGAGGTCGTAGGCGCCGGTGAGCAGGCCCTCCACCAGCTGCGGGGTGAGCAGTTCGCCGCGCAGGTCCAGCGTGATGTGCGGCAGCCGCGACCGCACCGTACGGGCGACCTGGGGCAGCACGTCGTAGGTGGCGGTGCCGACGAAACCGACGGAGACCCGGCCGGTGTGGCCGCTGGCGAGCTCCGCCATGTGCACGCGGGCGCGCTCGGCCTCGGCGACCAGCGTGCGCGCGTACCCGGTCAGGTGCCGGCCCGCCTCGGTGAGCTCGACGTGCCGGGTGGAGCGGTGGAACAGCGTCGTGCCCAGCTCGTGTTCCAGCTGCTTGATCTGCTGGGACAGGGCGGGCTGGGCGACATGCAGCCGGGCCGCCGCCCGCCCGAAGTGGCACTCCTCCGCGAGCGCGAGGAAGTAGCGGACCTGACGAAGCTCCATACCCCCAGCCTATAAGAGAGCGTTATCAATCGATCCGGATTAGGTCTTGGACGTGATGAAGGCCGCGGGCCTAGCGTGAGGGTGTGACCGACAGTTACGTGTACGCAGCGGCAAGAACACCCTTCGGACGGTTCTCCGGTGCCCTCGCCGGGGTCCGGCCCGACGACCTCGCGGCGCTCGCCGTGCGGGGCGTCCTGGCCAAGGCCCCGGAGCTGGACCCGGGCGAGATCGGCGACGTCGTCTGGGGCAACGCCAACGGCGCGGGCGAGGACAACCGCAACGTCGGCCGGATGGCCGTCCTGCTGGCCGGGCTGCCCACCTCGGTGCCGGCCACCACCGTCAACCGGCTGTGCGGATCCTCGCTGGACGCGGCGATCATCGCCTCCCGCGCCATCGAGACCGGCGACGCGGACATCGTGCTCACCGGCGGCGTGGAGTCGATGAGCCGGGCCCCCTGGGTCCTGCCCAAGCCCTCCCGCGCGTTCCCCGCCGGGGACATGACCGCCGTCTCCACCACCCTCGGCTGGCGCCTGGTCAACAAGAACATGCCGAAGGAGTGGACGGTCTCCCTGGGCGAGGCCAACGAGCTGCTCGCCGAGCGGTTCGCCATCCCCCGCGAGCGGCAGGACGAGTTCGCCGCCCGGTCCCACCGACTCGCCGACGCCGCCTGGACGGACGGCTTCTACGACGACCTGGTGGTGCCGGTCGAGACCGACGCCGAGGGCACCACTCTCACCCGGGACGAGGGCATCCGGCCCGGCTCCACACCCGAGAAGCTCGCCGGGCTCAAGCCGGCCTTCCGGCCCGGCGGTGTGATCACGGCGGGCAACGCCTCACCGCTGAGCGACGGCGCCTCGGCCGTGCTGCTCGGCTCAGAGGCCGCCGCGGCCCGCATCGGCACCGCCCCGCTGGCCCGCGTCGCCGGGCGCGGCGTCTTCGCCCTCGACCCGCAGGACTTCGGGTTCGCGCCGGTCGAGGCGGCGAACCGGGCCCTGGAGCGCGCGGGCATCACCTGGTCCGACGTGGCGGCGGTCGAGCTCAACGAGGCGTTCGCCGTGCAGTCGCTGGCCTGCGTGGACGCCTGGGGGATCGACCCGGACACCGTCAACACCAAGGGCGGCGCCATCGCGCTCGGCCATCCGCTGGGCGCCTCCGGCGGCCGCGTCCTGGGCACCCTCGCCCACCGGCTCGAGGAGTCCGGCGAGCGGTGGGGCGTCGCCGCGATCTGCATCGGGGTGGGCCAGGCGCTCGCCGTGGTCCTGGAGAACGTGACGGAGGCCAGGCGATGAGCACACTGCTGTGCGCCGACGCCGACGAGGCGGTCGCCGGGATCGAGGACGGCTCCACGGTCCTGGTCGGCGGCTTCGGGATGGCCGGCATGCCGGTCGACCTGATCGACGCCCTCATCCGGCAGGGCGCCACCGACCTGACCGTCGTGTCCAACAACGCCGGCAACGGCGACACCGGCCTGGCCGCGCTGCTGGCCAAGGGACGGGTCCGCAAGGTCGTCTGCTCCTTCCCCCGGCAGGCCGACAGCTACGTCTTCGACGAGCTGTACCGGAGCGGGAGGATCGAGCTGGAGGTCGTGCCGCAGGGCAACCTCGCCGAGCGGATGCGGGCGGCCGGGGCCGGCATCGGCGCCTTCTACTGCCCCACCGGCGCCGGCACCCTGCTGGCCGAGGGCAAGGAGACCCGCGTCATCGACGGGCGGACCTACGTCCTGGAGTACCCGATCAAGGGCGATGTGGCGCTGATCGGCGCCCACCGGGCCGACCGCATGGGCAACCTCGTCTACCGCAAGACCGCCCGCAACTTCGGACCGGTCATGGCCACCGCCGCGACCACCGTGATAGCCCAGGTCCGCGAGGTCGTCGACACCGGCGCGATCGACCCCGAGACCGTGGTCACGCCGGGCATCTATGTCGACCGCGTGGTGCAGGAGGCGACCGCATGAGCACCGATTCCCCCGTCACGCGGACCGGGCGCGGCCCGCTCGGCAAGCACGACATGGCCGCCCTGGTGGCCCGCGACATCCCGCACGGAGCCTTCGTCAACCTCGGCATCGGCCAGCCGACCCTGGTCGCCGACCATCTGCCGGCCGACTCCGGCGTGGTCCTCCACACCGAGAACGGCATGCTCAACATGGGGCCGGCCGCGCGGGGCGACGAGATCGACCCCGACCTCACCAACGCCGGCAAGGTCCCCGTCACCGAGCTGCCCGGCGCGGCGTACTTCCACCACGCCGACTCCTTCGCCATGATGCGCGGCGGCCACCTGGACATCTGCGTCCTGGGCGCCTTCCAGGTCTCGGCCGCCGGTGACCTCGCCAACTGGCACACCGGGGCGCCGGACGCCATACCCGCCGTCGGCGGGGCCATGGACCTGGCGATCGGGGCGAAGAAGGTCTTCGTCATGATGACGCTGTTCACCAAGACCGGCGTGCCCAAGCTGGTTCCCGAGTGCACCTACCCGCTGACCGGGCTGGCCTGTGTCGACCGGGTCTACACCGACCTCGCCGTCTTCGACATCACCGAGCGGGGCGTCTCGGTGCGGGAGACCTTCGGCACCACCGTCGACGAACTCGCCGGCCGCCTGGACCTGCCGCTGCTGTCCGCAGGCGGCTGACGCGCCCGCCTCTTCCGGTCCCGGCGCGGTGGCGGGACCGGGAGAGGGGCTGCCCGGCGACCGGCCCGGCCGGTTCCGCTACCCGCGCGGACGCGGCGGCCGCCCGGCCGGGTGCCGCTGCTGCCCGGCGTCCTGCGAGGACTCCGCCGCCAGGCTGCCGAGCAGGGCGGTGCTGCCAGCCGGCCATGATCCGCAGCAGGCCCCCGCTGACCCCGACCCGCCCGGCGCCGGCGGCGCGGAGCCGGGGCGGCGAGCCGCCGCAGATACGCGGTCGCCTCCTCGTCGAGCACCAGCGCCCGGGCGATCACGTCGACGACCTGCGCACCGCCCTGGCACGGATGCGCGCCGACCTGCGGCCGCTGGCCGCCGAGGACATAGCCGAGACGGTGGCCTTCACCGCGGCGGCACCGGCCCACGTGAACATGGCCGAGGTGGTCGTGGTCCCGGTGCAGCAGGGCTGACGGGGCGGCGGCCGGCCGTCAGCGGGCCGTGCGCGAGGAGCGGGGGCGGTCAGGGACGGCCGGCTCGATGCAGCGGGACCGGACGTGCTCGTAGACCATCGTGGTCTGCACGTCGGCGACCTCACGGCGCTCGGTGAGACGGTCGATCACGAAGGCGTACACGCTGTCCACGTTCGGGACGGCCACGTGGATCAGGAAGTCGTGGCTGCCCGAGGTGACGAACAGGCCGATCACCTCGGGCAGCCGCGCCGCCCATTCCCGGAACCCCTCGATGACGGGCCGGGCCGGCGGCCGGATGCGTACCGAGATCAGCGCCTGGACGGGACGGCCGGCCGCGTCGAGGTCCAGGGCCGCGTGGAAGCCGGTGAGCACGCCGCGTTCGCGCAGCAGCCGCACCCGCTCCAGCGAGGTGGACGGCGAGACCCCGGTCTTGGCCGCCAGGTCGCGGTTGGTCTGCCGCGCATCGTTCTGCAACTCCCGCAGCAGAGCCCGGTCCAACGCATCAAGTTCCATGAAAGCCACCCTACGCCGTACGAAGTTCGGCAGGGGTCCGCCGGAGGCGCATTCCTGCTTAACCTCACCGGTCATGGAAGCACGAAAGAACGGTCCTGATCCCGGTGTGTACCTGGTGCTGGCGGCGGCGGTGCTCTGGGGCACCGTCGGACCCGCCCAGGTCCTGGCGGCCGGTCCCATGACCCCGGCGGCCCTCGGCGGCTGGCGGCTGGCCGCCGGGGGGCTGGTCCTTGCGGTGTTCACCGTCCGCCCGCGGCAGCTGCGGGGACTGGCCACGCGCGGGGCCGTCGGCCCACTGCTGGTCTGCGCGTTCGCGACCGGCCTCTACCAGGCGGCGTTCCTCTCCTCCGTGGCGCGGACCGGCGCGGCGCTGGCCACGGTGATCGCCCTGGGCGTCGCCCCCGCGGCGACCGGGGTGTGCGCCCGCTGGATCACCGGTGAGCGGACGGGCCCCGTCTGGCTGGCCGGGACCGTCGCGGCCGTGGCCGGCTGCGCCCTGCTGCTGGCACCGGGCGACGCCCACGTGGACCCGTTCGGCCTGCTCCTGGCGGTGGCCGCCGGCACCTGCTACGGCCTGTACACCGTCGTCGCCAAGCGCACGGCCGACGCGTGTCCCGACGCCCACCTGCCCACCCTCTCCGCACTCACCCTGCTGGTGGGGTGCGTACCGCTGCTGCCCTGGATGCTCCAGGACACCGCCCCGTTGCGGGACGGCGGCACCCTGGCCCTGATCGCCTGGCTGGGCGTGGCCACCACCGCTGTCGCCTACTGGCTGTTCACCGCCGGGCTCAGCCGGGTACGGGCGACCACGGCCGGGACGCTCAGTCTCGCCGAGCCCCTCGCCGCGGCCCTGATCGGCGTACTCCTCCTGCACGAGCGTCTCACCCCCTCGGCGTGGGCGGGCTGTGCCCTGATCCTGGCCGGGATGGTCATCACCTGCCTGCCACCACGACCGGGCCGCCGCTCCCCGGCACGGACGACGGGGGCTGCGGCGGTGACGGCGGTGACGGAGGTGACGGAGGTTCCGGGCGGGGACCGCGGCGGGGCCCGTGAGGTCAGGGCGTGAGCCGGTCCCGGCGGGTACCGGGCCTGGCCCTACGCGGTTCCGGCCGGGACGAGGGTGCCCTGGTGGTAGTACATGCGCCACCCGGACCCCTCGTCCAGTTTCCGCCAGATCGAACTGTGCCGGCTCCGTCGCTCGCCGAGGACGGCCTCGTACGTCACGTGCACCAGGCCTGGTGCCAGTGCGGTCCCTCTCATGCCGACGGGCTCGTACCGCGGGCCCTCGTCCGACGCACCCGGCTTCCCCGGCAGTTCGGCGAGCATCGTCTCCCGGTCCCACCGACGACCGGAGGCGCCCACCTCCACGAAGTCGGGGTCCAGGAGACGCCCGGCCAGTTCCCTCGATGCCCTGACCCGGGGCGTCATCAACTGCAGCTCGCCCGCGATCGCCTCGGCCACACCGTCTGCTTCCTTACTCGTCGAAGCCATGAACCCATGGAGCCATGAATCCGCGGAGCCGTGAATCCGCGGAGCCATGAATCCGCGGAGCCGTGAATCCGCGGAGCCGTGGAGCCGTGAATCCGTGGAGCCATGAATCCGCGGAGCCGTGCAGTCAGGAAGTGTCTGCCTGTCCTCGGGGCCGGTCGCGTCCGTCACGCGTCGGGCCGGGCGGTGGCCGGCGACCGCGCCGAGTCCGATGCCGTGCCTCAGGAGGCCCTCGACGCGCACGGCACGGCGGTGAACCCGCCGACGGTGTCGTTGATCCAGCCGGCGGCCTCGCCCCGGAGCCCGGAGCCCCGGAAACCGGTCGTGGCGGCCCGCACGAGCGTGGCGTCCCCCGCGTGCGGGTGAACGCCGTCCCGACCGGCGTCGGCCGCTCCCGGTCACCCCGCTCGGACCGGATCAGCCGGTCCGCCTCCACCGCCTCGACCCGCACCTGACGGGCGCCCCGCAGACCGTCCGCTCCCGGCGCGACCCGGCCTTAGGAGCCGCCCTCCCGCTGCGCGCGCTGTACCGGGGCCGCTCGTCGGACGGCGCTCAGGACATGGGGCAACTGAGCGGCCACACCCGCTCGGACAGCCGTCCGGTGAGGCGCTCGCCGGTCAGCTCCGCGTCGGTGAGCCAATCCGCGGCGGTCAACTGGTCGACCAGGGGGTGCAGCGCGCCGGGATCACCGGCACACAGGGCGCCGAGCGTCACGACGTCCACCCCCTGCCCGTCGGGGCCGAGCGTCCGCCCGTCCAGGCCGGTGCGCGTGGCGAGGGAGAGGGCCAGCAGCCGGGCTCCGGCGCTCGTCCTCGACTTGCGCAGCTTCCGCTCGGTGGCGACGCGCTGTGCCCAACCGCTCAGCTTGGCCCGGGTGTTCTTCCCGAACGGCAGCGGACGGCTGCCGTCCGGGCCGGGTGCGAGGGACGGCACGGTGACCGGGGTGGGGTTTTCCGGACGGGAGGCGAGCACGTCGCCGGGGGAACCGGGGACCAGCAGCCACCCGCACTCCGTCAGCCGGCTGATGAGCCGCTCGGGTTCGCCCAGGGGCAGGGCGGTCAGATCCTGCCCGGTCAGATTGCCGGCGCCGGTGCGCGCGGTGCGCAGGACGAGCAGCAGGGTGAGCAGGCGGGCCTCCGGGCCGGGCAGCGGCGCGTGGTCGCGCGCGTAGGCGAGGACGGTACGGGCGTTCTCCCACAGTTGCGGTCCGCTCAGCACGCGCGGCACGGGGGGTTCCTGGCCGTCGACGGTGTGCCCGGTGCGCTGCTGGTGCTGACGGCGGGCGGTGGCCGCGGCCTGCTCCGCCCGCACCGCGTCCGCGCGCAACTGGACGTCCCCGATGACGTCGGCCCACTCGTGGAAGGCGCGGGCCTTGCGGGCGTGCAGGTCGGCGAGGAGCGACAGGTCGGGCTCGGCGCGCTTCTGGTAGGCGCGGAACTGATTGCCCAGGTCGATGAGTTCGTCCCGCAGACTGGTCGGCCGCAGATGGTGCGGCACGATCCGCTGCGCGATCTTCCCCTGCTTGCCGTACGGCCGGTTCCCGGAAGGACGCGGGGCGGGCAGTCCGGCGCCCGCGGTGCCGGGGCGCGAGGTGCCGCCGGGCTCGGCCAGGGACGCGGGAGCGTGGGAGAAGCTCGGTCCCACCGCGGCCCGGGCGGGGCGGGCGTCGGCCGGGGTCGGCACCGGCCCGGACGGCACCGGGGCGGTGGCCACGACCTGCGCGCCGGGACGAGCGGCCGCGCAGCGCGCACAGCACTCGAGCGCCTGCCACCAGCGCCCGGCCCGGTCCGCGACGACCGCGAACACGACCCCGCCGCCACACCGCCACGACGTGACGCCGGCCTGCCGGCCACCGGCGGCGGCGTCACCGTGTCCATGGCACCCGTCGGCCCGGCACGCGCAGTACGCCTCGCTCCGCGGGCCCGCGGCGGCCCGCAGGTGCGCGGTGAGGTGGGCGACGGCGAAGGTCCGGCCGGCGGCGGCGGAGGGCAGGCGCTGAGCCGGGCACGCCGGCCGGGCGCAGGAGAACCGCACCGCCGCGCTGCCGCGGCCGACGGGATCGAGGCGCACCATCCAGGACCGCCCCGGCGTCCTCTCGACCGGCCCGCCCGCTGTGTGGACCCCCATCTCCATCCTCGTCCCCTTCCCTCGCGTCGCCGCACGCCGTGATCTCCCTCGCCGTGCGGCAGAGCAGTCTGCCGCACCCACGTTACGGTCTGGAATCGGCCGGTCACCGCAGCGTGGCCGGTCGGCGGGCCCTCGGCGCCCGCGTCCGCGCGCCGCGCGCCGGGCGGCACCCCGCTGACGTGGCCGGTCCGGCCGTACCGCACCGGATCTCGTACGGGTGAGTGCCACGGCGCGTCGTTGACGCGGAGTGGAGGGATGGCCGGTGGGAGGAGGTGTCCCGTGGCGCGAGAAAATAGTTGCCTGCAGAAACCAGGCCGCGTGAAAGGTCCCCCATGCCCCACCTCACCATCGACTACTCCGCACACCTGGCCGACGTCTTCGACCGCGCGGCCCTGGTCAGGGAACTGCACCCGCTCGTCCTCGAGGGGAGCGGCTCGACGGGGGTGTGCAAGACGCTGGTGCGGCCGGCCGAGACGTACGTCGGTGACGGAGCGGCTGAAGGGGCCGCCTTCGTGCACGTGGAGGTCGGCCTCAAGCCGGGGCGGTCCGAGACGCTGAAGGGGCACCTGGCCGAAAGCGTCCTGGCCCTGCTCGGCCGGCACCTGAGGGCGGACGGCGTGGTCCTGTCGGCGGAGGTGCGGGAGCTGGCCGGCTCCTACCGCCTGTCGTCCGCCGCGCCCCGCGCGCGGCGCGGGCAGACCCGTCCGGCACCGTCGGCGTCGCCCACCGGCTTCGCACGGCCGTCGAACGCGCCCGCCGCGCCCGGCCGTTTCCCGCGAGGCGGTCCGTGCCGTGAGGTGTCCCGTTCCTGCGGGTGACGCGGCGGCGGTCGCACGCCGCCGGCCCGGGCCTGCGCGCCTCGCGATCACCGCGCCGGGGCCCGTGGTCAACGACGGCCGGGGGAGCGAGGCCACCGTCACCCGGACCGGCGGCACCACTGCCCCCGGCGGCACCACTGCCCCCGGCGGCACCACTGCCCCCGGCGGCCCCGCCTGCGCCGACCGGACCGCCGGCGGCGGGGGGGCGCCACCGTCCCGTACGGCGACGAGACCGCCGCCAAGACCGCGTACCGCGACCTCGCGGGCGCGGACGGGGACCCGGTGGCGACGTACGCGTTCGCCGCCGAGCCGTTCACCGCGCCGTCCACCGCGCCGGACGGCGAGCGGATCGGCGGCGTGCGGCTGCCCGGCGACGCGAACCCGCACGTGCCCGCCCTCGCGGTGAGCTGACGCCCTGGGGCGGGGAAGGCGATCGTCTGCTCCGCCACCACGGCACATGTGCTCGCACGTGTTCATTACAGCCATTGATCGAACACTTTCGAGCACCTATCGTCGTGCGTGATCGCCCTGGCCGGAGAAGGGATCACCATGTCGCAAGCCACCGCCGCGCCCGAACTGCGCGTCGGCGTCGTCGGCGTCGGCCAGCGCGCCCGGCTCGCCACGCTCGCCGACCGCCCGGGAACCGCCCGGGTGGTCTCCTGCGCCGACCCCGCCCGGCGCGGCCGGGACGACGCCCGCGAGCTCTTCGGGGCCGGCGTCCACGTCCACGAGAGGTACGAGGACATGCTCGCCGACGGCCTCGACGCGGTGTTCGTCCTCACCCCCGACGACGCGCACACCGGGCCCGTCCTGTTCTTCCTGGAAGCGGGCGTCGCCGTGTTCGCCGAGAAACCGCTGGCCGTCGACCTCGCCGACTGCGACCGCGTCCTGGCCGCCGCCGTCCGCACCCGCACCCGTCTCTACGTCGGTCACAACCTGCGCCACCTGCCCGTCCTGCGGCGCATGCGGCGGCTCATCGACGACGGGGCGATCGGCCGGGTGCGCGCGGTGTGGTGCCGGCACTTCGTCGGCCACGGCGGCGACTACTACTTCAAGGACTGGCACGCCGAACGCGCCCGCACCGGCAGCCTGCTGCTGCAGAAGGGCGCGCACGACCTGGACGCCATCCACTGGCTGGCCGGCGGCTACTCCCGCTCGGTGACCGCCCTGGGCGACCTGGCCGTCTACGGCGACAACCCGCACCGGCGCACCCGGCCGCAAGGGCCGCAGCGGGTCCAGGACTGGTTCGACACCGGTGTGTGGCCGCCGTCCGCGCTGCGCGACCTCAACCCCGTCATCGACGTGGAGGACATCAGCATGATGCTCACCCGCCTCGACAACGGGGTGCTGACCAGCTACCAGCAGTGCCACTTCACCCCCGACTACTGGCGCAACTACACGGTCATCGGCGACGAGGGCCGCATGGAGAACCTCGGCGACGGCATCGAGGGCGACGCCCCGGTGATCAGGGTCTGGAACCGGCGGCGCTCCGGCTACCGGTCCGACGCCGACCTGGACCTGACGGTCGCCGAGGAGGGCGGCGGTGAGCACGGCGGCGCGGACGGGGCGATCGTCGCGGAGTTCCTGCGTTTCGCCGCCCACGGCGGTGCCACCGACACCTCGCCGGTCGCCGCCCGCGAGGCGGTCGCCGCGGGACTGGCCGCCGCCACGTCACTGCGCTCCGGAGGCGTCCCCGTCGACGTCCCGCCCCCGGATCCGTCCACCGCCGCCTGGTTCGCCGCCCACCAGTCGGCCACGCCCGGCGGGTGACCGCGTCCGTGGCCCGGAGGACCCCCGGCCGGTCACGGCAGTGAACGGTGGCGGCCGTCACGGCCCCGGTCCGGGTGCGCACGCCCAGCAGGCCACGGCCCGGCGGCCCGTGTCCCGGACGACCGGGAGGAACCCGGCCACGGCCGGCCCGAGATCCGCGTCACCCGCCCGGCGGACGGGCAGAGCCCGCCCCGGGCGGCGGCGTGGCCGTACCGCCGCGCCCGTCACGACACGTCCGGGCCGGGGTGGGGACGGCCCGGACGGGGCGGATACCGTGGCCGGGCGCACTCCCGAAAGGAACACAACGCCGTGAACCATCTCTTCCTGCCGGCCGACGCGCCCGTGGACGCCGCCCTGCGCGGCTTCGCGCTCGCCCACCCCGGCCTCGTCCGCCTCCACGAGGACCCGCTCTACGTCACCGCCCGCGACCGGCACCCCGGCCGCCGGGTCGCTCTGCTGTCCGGCGGCGGCTCCGGGCACGAACCCCTGCACAGCGGGTTCGTCGGCCGGGGCATACTCGACGCCGCCGTACCGGGCCGCGTCTTCGCCTCCCCCCACAACCGCCAGGTCTACGAGGCATCCCGTGCCGTCGCCGGCCCGGACGGCGTCGTGCACGTGGTCAAGAACTACACCGGTGACCGCATCAACTTCGGCATCGCCGCCGAACGCCTGCGCGCCGACGGCATCCCGGTCCGCCGCGTCCTGGTCGACGACGACCTGGCCACCGACGACACGGAGACGGCGACCGGCCGCCGCGGCACCGGCGCCACGGTCGTCGTGGAGAAGCTCCTGGGCGGCGCCGCCGACGCGGGCCTCGGGCTGGACGAACTGGCCGAGGCGGGCGCCCAGTTCGCGGCGGCCTCGCGCAGCGTCGCCGTCGCCGCCCGCGCCCAGACCGCCCCCGGCCGCGGCGGCGAGGCCTTCGAGCTGGCCGACGGGGAGATCGAGTACGGCGTCGGCATCCACGGCGAACGAGCCGCCCGCACCGTGCCCCGCCCCGACTTCGCCGACCTCGTCGACCGCATGACCGAGCAGGTCCTCACCGCGCTCCCGGACGGCGGCCCGGACACCGTACTGCTGCTGGTCAACGGCCTGGGCGCGACCACCCTGCTGGAGCTGTACGCCGTCCACGACCGGGTCCGCCACGTCCTCGGCAAGCACGGTGTGAGCGTCGCCGGACAACTGGTCGGCACCTTCGTGCCCGCACTCGACATGAGCGGGTTCTCGGTGACCGTGACCTCGCTGCGCGACACCTGGCTCGACTGGTGGCGCGCGCCCGCCCTGACCCCCGCCTTCCCCGTTTCGGAGACCGCCCGATGACCACCACCGCCGACCAGGAAAAGGTCCTGCGCACCTACGCGGAGGCCGCCCGCACCGCCCACGACGCGCTGACCGCCCTCGACCAGCTCTCCGGCGACGGGGACTTCGGCGACAACCTCCGCAGCGGCCTCGACGGCGTGGAGGCCGCGCTCGACGAACGCCCCGCCGAGGCCCCCTTCACCGTCGCCGCCGGCGTCTTCCTCGACGAGGTCGGTGGCACCAGCGGCCCGCTGATCGGCCTGCTGTTCCAGGAGATCGGCCGGGCGCTCGCCGCCCACGGGGACGGCCGCGAGGGCTGGACGGAGGGCGTGCGCGAGGGCCTCGCCGCCATCCAGCGCGTCGGCGAGGCCCAGCCCGGCGACCGCACCATGGTCGACGCCCTCGCCCCCGCCCGTGACGCCCTCGCCGGCGACGGGGGGTTCGCGGACGCGGCCCGCGCCGCCCTCGCCGGAGCACGCGCCACCGCGGACATCAAGGCCCGCCGGGGCCGCGCCTCCTACCTCGGCGAACGCGTCCTCGGCACCCCCGATCCCGGCGCGACGGGCGTCGCCCTGCTCTTCTGGTCCCTGGCCCGGGCCGCCGAACCGGACGCGGACCTGGGCACGGTGGCCGACGTGATGGGCGGGCCGACGGCGTCCTGACCCGCGCCGACGGGGCGCGCACGGCGGCGCCCGCGGGGGCGCGGCGCCGCGGGCCACCCGATTTCCTCCGTGTTGCCCAGGACGATCCCTCGTGACCAGGTGTAACTACGGCCGGTGACAATGGCGTTCCCCGTTGGCAGGGCACCGTGCCGCCGTGTAGCGTCAGCAGCAGATGTCGTGGTTCGCCGTACCAGCCCGCGCCGTGGCGCGGGCGTTCTGCTGTGTGCCCGAGGACCAGGACGACCACCTCCGGGAACGCACCGTGCGGACCCGTCACCGATCGGAAGGCACCAACATGGCCAGCGGCACCGTCAAGTGGTTCAACGCGGAGAAGGGCTTCGGCTTCATCGCCCAGGACGGAGGCGGCCCCGACGTCTTCGCGCACTACTCCAACATCAACGCCACGGGCTTCCGTGAGCTCCAGGAAGGCCAGGCCGTCACCTTCGACATCACGCAGGGCCAGAAGGGCCCGCAGGCGGAGAACATCACCCCCGCCTGACCGGCGCGGCCCGCACCCGGGGACCCCGCCGGCCGACAGGCCGGCGGGGCCTCGCTGCGACCGGAGCCCGGCCGGAGGGGACTCAGCGGCCGGCCACGGCCGGGGACGTGACCTCCGCCCGCCGCACCAGCTTCGCCAGCAGCCCGTGGCGCGGCGCCAGACACCAGGTCAGGGCGAACAGTCCGGTCAGCACCACCACCACCGAGCCGCCCGCCGCGAGGTCGTACACGTACGAGACGTAGAGCCCGGCGACGCTCCCCAGACACCCGACGGACGAGGCGAGCAGGGTCATCGCCCACAGCCGCTCGGTCAGCATGCGGGCCGTGGCGGCGGGGGTGATGAGCAGCGCGAGGACGAGAATGTTGCCGACCGCCTCCAGCGACATCACGATCGTCGTGGTGACGAGGACGTACAGGGTGAGGTCGAGCCGGAACACCGGCAGCCCCGCGCACCGGGCCGTCTCGCGGTCGAGACTGACGGTGACGAGTTCCTTGCCGATCGCCAGGACGACCAGGACCAGCACGGCCCCGACGACGGCCACGGTCCGCACGTCCTCGGCGCCGACCGCCAGCACCTGCCCGAACAGGAACGACGAGAGGTCCGTCGTCCAGCTGTCGCGGGTGGAGACCAGGACGATGCCGAGTCCGAAGGCGAAGGCGAAGAAGACGCCGATGACGGTGTCCTCCTTCAGCCGCCGGTTCTGCGAGACGAAGGCGATCAGCACGGCCGTGCCGATGCCGGCCGCGGCCCCGCCGAGCAGCAGGTTGCCCTCGAAGGCGTAGGCCAGCGCCACGCCCGGGAACGCCGAGTGGGCGACGGCGTCACCGATGAACGCCATGCCGCGCAGCACGACGTGGACCCCGACGACACCGCACACCGCGCCGATGATCGCCGCCACGGTGAAGGCCCGTTGCATGAAGGGCAGGTGCCAGGGGTCCGTGAGGAAGCCGGCGAGAGTGTTCACGGCGCGCTCACCGTGCCGATCGCGCGGTCCAGGCCGAAGGCCCGCAGCATCTGGTCCGGGTCGGCGAGGAGTTCCGGGCCGCCGTCGGCGACCACGGTGCGGTTGAGCAGGGCCACCCGGCCGCAGGTGCGGGCGGCCGCCGCCAGGTCGTGCGTGGTCATCAGCAGCCCTCTGCCTTCCGCGGCCAGCCGGCCGAACAGCTCGTTCAGCAGTTCCTGGGTGGGGACGTCGACGCCGGTGAACGGTTCGTCCAGCAGCAGGACCCGGGGCCCGGCCGCGAGCGCCCGGGCCACCAGGACCCGCTGCCGCTGACCGCCGGACAGCTCGCCCACCGGCCGGCGCCGCAGACCGGTGAGCCCGGTCAGCTCCAGCGCCTCCTCCACCGCGGCCCGGTCGGCGGGGCCCGGCCGGCGCAGCCAGCCGATCCGCCGGGTACGGCCGGTCAGGACCGCGCCGGTGATGTCGATGGGGAAGTCCCAGGCGAACTCGTGCCGCTGCGGCACGTAACCGACGCCCTGCCCGGCCCGGCGCCCGGTCCGGCCCTCCACGGCGACCTCCCCCGCGGCCAGCGGCACGAGGCCGAGCGCGGCGCGCAGCAGCGTCGTCTTGCCGGCGCCGTTGGGGCCGATGAGCCCGACCAGTTCCCCCGCGCCCACCGTCAGGTCGGCCCGCTCCAGGACGGTGCGTCCGCCGAGGACCACCGTCGCGCCGGTGACCCGCAGCAGCGGGTGCGTGCCGTCAGCCACGGGCGGTCCTCCTGCGCCGGGCGGCCAGGAAGGCCAGGACTCCCGCCCCGGTGAGGCCGGCGGCCGCCGTTCCGGCGAGCACCGTCCCACCGGCGCCGGTGGAGGCCATCGACCCGCCGGACCCGTCCGACGCCGAGCCGTCCGCGGCACCCGTCCCGGAACCGGAAGCCTGCGGGGAACCCGTCGGCTCCGAGGTGCTGCCGGAGCCCTTGTCCGAGCCGTCACCCGGGGACACCGCCGAGGGATCGGTGTCCCCGACCACGAAGGTCACCGTCTCGGTGTCGCTGACGGCCGTGCCGTCGGCGAGCTTCCCGCTCATCTCGAACGTCAGCCGGTACGTGCCCTGCGCGGTGAACGCCCAGCCGCCGTGCGCGTGCGTGTTCGGCGCGACGTCGAAGGAGTCCGGCGTCCCGTCCCCGCTGTCGAACAGGACGTTCGCGCCCGACATGGCGTCGTAGGTGTAGAGCGCGAAGGCGCCGGGGCCGTCGACCGCGGTGAGCGAGAACGCCACACCGCCCTCGGTCGCCCCGGCCGTGATGTTGTCGGTCGACCAGCCGGGCCACAGCAGGCCCTCCTGCTGCACCTGGTCGAGCAGCCACACCGGGTCGCCGGCCCGGCCCAGGAAGGCGAACTGGTCGTTGTCCGGAATGGAGTTCTTCGCCGCGGGCTTGACGTGCAGGACGACCGAGGACGGCTCGCGCCACACGGTCCGCCCCGCGACCGTGCCGTCCTTGAGGTGGATCTGCAGCTTCCCGCCGACGACCCGCGCGGCGAAGTCGACGTGCCCCTCGTCGAGCACCTTCCGGTCGGACACGACATCCCCGCCGTCGTCGTCGGCGGCGGTGGCGGCGGTGGCGGCGGTGGCGGCGAGCGAGCCGGCCGTCCCCGCCACGGCCTCCGGTGCCCGTGCCGCCGCGCTCCCGCTCCGCTCGGCGGTGTCCGCGGACGTGGAACTGCCCGCGGCGGGCACCTCCACCGCCTGCGTGGCCTCCTCGGCCGCCGCGTCACCGGCCGGGGCCGCGTCTCCCACCGTCACCGTGTACACGGTGCCCACCGAGAGGCCGCGTCCGTCCGCCGCGGTGGCGTCCGCCTCGAAGATGACCTGGTAGGTGCCCTCCTCGCTGAACTCCCACCGGGTCTCCTCCCGCGCGCCGACGGGCAGCTCCCGTACGTCCGGCCGCGCGTCGCCGCTGTCGAAGACCGGCGCGTCACCGTCCCCGGTGTACACCTTCACCTCCCCCGGACCCTCCAGCCCGGCCAGGGACCACCGCACGGTGTTCCCGGTGACCGCCCCCTCGGGCACCCCGGTGGTGTCCCAGCCCGGCGCCGAGCCGTCCGGGGTCCCCGCCCGGCCGACCTCGACCCGGTGCGAGGTGTCCGCCGGGTCCAGCGTGAGGGTGCCCTCCCGCCAGGCGATCCGGCCGAGTTCCGCGTCCGTGCCGGTCGCGTCGTCCGCCACGGCGGACCCGCCCTGCGTCATGGTGGCCGCGAGGACCACCGCCACGGCGGTCCGCCGGTTCACGCGCATGCTGTTCATCAGGCCGATCCCCCCAGGCACGCGGCGAGTTCCCTCGCGTTGTGCCGCATCATCGAGACGTAGTCGTGGATCTTGTCGTCGAACGAGTCGCCGTAGAGCGTGCAGACGCCGACCCGCTGGTCCTCGGCGACCCTGCGCAGCACGTCGGCGCGGGCCGCCAGGTTCGGTTCCAGGAAGACCGACGGCACCCGCTCGTCGCGGATGGTGTCACCGAGCTTCTCCACCTCGGCGGCGCTGGGCTCCTGGTTCGGCACGGGGACGACGAAGCCCACCACCTCCATGCCGTACGCCTTCGCGAGGTAGCCGAAGGCGTCGTGCGTGGTGACGAGCTTGCGGTTCTCCTTCGGCACCGTGGCCAGCGTCCGGGCGACCTCCTCGTCGAGCGCGCCGAGCGTCCTGAGGTACGCGGCGGCGTTCTTCTCGTACGTCGCCCTGCCCTCCGGGTCGGCCTTGATCAGCTCGGCCTCGATCCGGCGGACGTACGCCTCGGCGTTGGCGACGTCCTCCCAGGTGTGCGGGTCCAGGTCGCCGTGCACGTGCTGGCCCAGCACCGCCTGCGGCAGCACCCACAGGTCGTCGCCGGGGGCGCCCAGGAAGGCGTACGGCTCCTCCTCGGGCACCGACTCCCGGGCCCGGTCGGGCACGTCGAGCACGACGTCCTCGGCGGCGACGCGCCTGGTCTCACCGCCGGCGCCGTCGGTGCGGACGTACACCTTCCCGGTCTCCGCGTCGAGCGCGACGTCGGCGTGCCCGCTGTCGAGGACCTCGCTTCCGGCGGGCGGTTCGGCGTCGTCCCCGACGGTGAAGGTGAAGGTGCCGCTGCCGATCTCCGCGCCGCCTCCGCCGAGGGTCTCCGTCCGTCCCCGGACGGTGAGCCGGTAGACGCCGGGTTCGCTGAACGCCCAGTTGACGTGGGTGTGCGCCTCGGGCGGCAGGGTGAAGGAGTCGGCGTCGTCGAACCCGTCGGAGGAGTCCACGTACACCTTGGGCCTGCCGAGCGTGTCGGTGAGGTACACCCGCAGATCGCCGGGGCCCTCCAGTTCGGTGGCCGTCGTACGGACCTGGGACCCCGCTCCGGCGACCTCGCCCTCGACGGCCCAGCCGAGCCAGAGCACGTCGAGCCCGAGGTCCTCCTCCAGCTCGATCACGGTGCCGCCGTACTCCTCGAGCCGCTCGCCCAGCTCGATCTTCGGGGTGGACTTCCCGGCGTTGGTGTGGACCATCTTCATGATGCCGGGTTCTTCGAGCAGCAGACCGTTGCTGAAGACGACATCGGCCCGGGTGACCGCGGTGGCGTCCCCGGGGCTCGGCTCGTACGAGTGGGGATCGCCGTCGCGCGGCACGATCGACGTGACGTCGACGCGGTCACCGCCGACCCGGCCCACCAGGTCGGCGAGGACGGCGGTGGTCGTCGACACGGTCAGCTCCGCGCCGGAACCGCTGTCCTCGCCGGGCCCGCCGCAACCACTGAGCAGGACGGCCGCCGCGAGCGACGCGGCGGCGAGGGGAGTACGTCTCGGGTGGCCCCGCATGGGGCTCCTCCTTCACTGGGACAGGACTGTGCCATGTGCGTTTCTCATGGAGCGGTGCGCCGGCGGCGTACGAGCAGCAGCGCGCCGCCGCCCAGGACCAGGGCGGTCGCCGCGGCCCCGGCGACCACCGCGATCCGCGCGCCGGTGGAGGCGAGCGCCCCGGTCACCGAGGTGCCGTCGCCCCCGGACGACGAACCGCCCGCCGTTCCCGCCGGGGCCGTCACCGGGCCGGCCGTGCCGCTGGTGTCCGCCGTGTCCGGCGCGTTCGGCGCGGACGACGACGGATCCGGTGAGCCGCCCGGTGCCGTGGAGGCGGTCCCCGACGGGACGGCGGTGGACGTGGCGCCGGGCGTGGTCGTCGGCGCCGCCGTGGGTTCCTCGCCCGCGCCGGGTGCGACGGCCGACGGGTCCACGTCGTCTCCCACCACCCACGCGACGGTCTCCGTGTCGGACGCCTCCGTACCGTCGGCGAGGGTGGCGCTCACCGTGAAGGTGGTGCGGTAGACACCTTCCGCGGCGAACGCCCACACCGTGTGCCGGTGGGTGGGAACGGACAGGCCGAAACTGTCCGGCAGCCCGTCCCCGCTGTGCGCGTGGGTGGTCACCGTGCCGACCGAGCCCTCCGTGAAGACGCTCACCGCGCCCGGGCCCCGTACGGCGTCGAGCGAGAAGGTGACCCGGCCGTCGACCTCGGAGCTCTTGAACTGGTCCGTGCTGAACCCCGGCCAGATGAGGCCGTCGACCTGCTGGACGGGCAGCCACCACACCTCGTCGCCGGCCGCGCCGAGGAACTCGTACCCCTCCGGGATCTTCCGGCGGGCCTGCGGCCTCACGTGCAGCACGACCGCGCCGGGCTCGTGCCACCGGTACGCCTGTGAGCCGCCCTCCCTCACCTGGAACCGCATGCCCCCGTCGGCCGGGCGCGCGGCCAGGTCCAGGTGCCCGTTGTCGATGACGTACGAGGAGGGGGCCGCGGTGGGTGTGCCCGTGGCCGTGCCCGACGGGCCGGTGGTGGGGGCGGTCGTGGAGCCGTCACCGGGCAGGACGTCCTCCGGGGCGACGTCGTCGCCGACGACCACGGCCAGCGTCTCGGTGTCGGCCGAACCGCCGCCGCGCACCGTGAACGTCAGCCGGTAGACGCCCTCCGCGGTGAACTGCCAGGTGGGCAGCGCGCGTCCGGCGTCAGCGGGGAGGGTGAAGGAACGTTGGACGGAGGCCGCGGTGCCGAGGTAGGGCACCGCCGGGGCGTTCACGTCGTCCATCTCCCGGGTGTACGAGGCCATCCCGAAGTCCCCGGGACCGTCGAAACCGGACAGCGTGACCTCGGTGTCACCACCCGCTTCGGTACCGTTCCAGCCCGGTTCCGGGGCGAAGATGTTCCCCGCCTCCCAGCCGTTGAGCTGCCAGCTGTCCAGGGTGCTGGTGCCCAGCGCCGTGGCCAGCGGATCGACGGTGTACTGCAAGGTGGCCGGCACCGCGTGCAGGACCACGTCGGAGGGCTCCCGCACGACCGTCGTACCGCCGGTGCGGTCGTCGACCTGCAACTGGAGCGTGCCGTCGACGAGCCGGGGCGTGAGGTCGAGTTCGCCCTCGTCCAGGACGACGGCACCGCCGGCGGCGCGGGCGTCCCCGCCGCCGGCGACCAGCCCTGCCGCGCCCAGGAACACCGCGGCCGCCACGGTCAGCGCCACACCTGTGAGGACGCGTCCGTCGCGCGCCAGGGCCGGTGTCACGAGCCGACGACGACCGTGTACGTCCCGGTGGCGGACTCGGTCACGCCGCCGGCCGTGCCCTGCACCCGGAAGGTGAGCCGGTAGGTACCGGCCTCCTCGAACGCCCAGTTGGCGTGGTTGTGGGAACCGACCGCGAACGTACGGGACTTGTAGGAACCGGTGGCGGTGTCGCTGTCGTACCAGCGGACACCGCTGCCCGTGTAGACGCTGAAGTCGTCGGTCGCGGCGCCGTCGCGGGTGGCGCTCACGAGCTGGTAGGAGACGCTGTCGCCCGCGAAGACGCCGGTGGTGAGGTGTTCGGTGGAGACACCGGCGAACAGCACGCCGGCGGCGTCCGCCTCGGCCTCGGTGTCGGGCAGCAGCCATATCTGGCTGCCCGAGCCGAGGAACCCGTAGCCGGGATTGGTGACCTTGGCGGCGGCCGGCACGGACAGCGTCACGTCCGCGGGCTCGTACTCGGTGTCGTTCTCCTCGTCGTGGACGTGGAGGTGGAGCTCGGCGCCGTCCCACTCGGCGTCGAGGACGTCGACGTGCCCGCTGGTCAGAGTGGTGGCGGCGAAGGCTGAGGCGTTCAGGCCGGCCGTGGCGACGGCGGCGGCCACGAGGCCGGTGACGGTGAGCAGACGTCTGTGGGTACGCAAAGGAGACCCCTCTAGGTCATGTTCATGCCCCCTCGGACACGATCAAGGACGATAATCGTTTTCATCAACGTCTGGCAATGTCTTTCGTGAGTTCTGGCGAGCTGTGAGGGACCCGTGTCTGACGGCGGTCCGGGCCGAGCGGACCGCGGGGGCCCGACGGCCGGACGGCACCGCCGTCGGCGGCCGGTGCGCCCCCGCCGGCCCATCGGCCGCCGGTGCGCCGGCGAGAGGCCCCCGCCGGTGGTGGCCCTCCCCGGGCCCCCGGCCTTCGACGCCCGCGTCGACGCCTCCCAGGCCCCCTCGTCCTCTCCGGCGCCGGCGGCATCGGGCGCGACCTGACCCCACACGGCTGCGCGCCTTCGTCGACCTCCTGCGACCGCAGCGGAGCCGTCCTCACCGGGATCGTCGGCGCCGCCCGGGACGGCCCCGGTCCGACGGAGGCGCTCCCGGCGCGCTACGCCGTCCGCCGCCACCGCCTCACCGCCGGACCTCTCGCGGGCCCGCGGCGGGCCGGCCGGATCCGTGCGGATGCGGCCGGAAGCCGATCGCCGATCAGCTCCGGGGCGCTGTCCACCACCGGCTGCTGATGCTCGCGCAGCCGCTGACCGCGGAGTTCGCGGATCAGCTGACCACCGGTCTCTGCCAGGGCGTCTCCCCGGACCCTCCGTGCCGAAAGACATGATCCACGGCGTACGGTGCCCCGACGGCCCCGACGGCCCCGACGGCCCCGACGGCCCCGACGGCCCCGACGGCCCCGACGGCCCCGACGGCCGTCACACCGGTCACCCGGGCGCCGCGCCGGCCGGTGCTCCGCGGTCCGTGGCCGTCTGGCCGTCTGGCCGTACGTACGGGCGGTACGTACTGGCCGTACGTACCGCCCGTACGCAATACCCCTGCGGACCGCTATCCGCGTTCACCGGGGGCGGCGGAAGGCAGGAGCGAGGCGGTGGAGGCCGCCTCGCGTCGGTGGGCCGGGGCGTCCCCGGCGGCCGTCGAGGCGTTCCGGCCGGGAGCCGGGATCACGGCGGAGCGCCTGTCGCCCCGGTCCATGAGGCCCCCGGTGAACGCGAGTCCGAGACCCGCCAGGGCGAGTGCCGCGCCGACCAGGTTGGGCGAGGCCCAGCCCCAGCCGGCCGAGATGGTCAGGCCGCCGAGCCACGCCCCGCCCGCGTTGGCCAGGTTGAAGGCGGAGTGGTTGGAGGCCGCCGCCATCGTCGGAGCGTTCCTGGCCTTGGCCATGAGCAGCATCTGGACCGGCGTGGTGATGAAGGACCCCATCGCGCCGAGGAAGGCGATGGTCACGAGCGCGGGCACCGTGCTGTGCACCGTGAAGTAGAACGCCACCAGCGTGGCGGTGAGCAGGACGAGCCCCACGTACAGGGTCGGCCGCAGCGCGCGGTCGGTGAACGGGCCCGCGACCAGCGTGCCGAGCGTCATGCCGACCCCGTAGAGGGCGAGGACCAGGGTGGTCGAGGAGTCGGAGACGCCCGTCAGGTTGGTCAGCATGGGCACGAGGTAGCTGTACACGGCGAAGAAGCCGCCGAACCCCACGACGGCCGTGGCCAGGCCGATCACGACCTGCCGGTTGCCCATCGCCCGCAGTTCGTGCCGGACGCCGGACTGCCCGCCGCGCGGCTGGTGCGGAACGAAGAGGGCCAGCGCGGCCAGGGCGACCAGGCCGATGACGGCGACCGCGCCGTAGGCGAACCGCCAGCCCAGCTGCTGTCCGAGAGCCGTGCCGGCCGGCACACCGACGATGTTGGCGACGGTGAGCCCGAGGAACATCCTGGAGACGGCTCGTGCCGCGCGCTCGGGCGTCACCAGCCGCGAGGCCACCACGGCGCCGACACCGAAGAGCGCGCCGTGCGGCAGCCCCGCCAGGAACCGCGCGGCGAAGAGCGGGCCGAAGCCCGAAGCGACCGCGGAGGCGACGTTGCCGACCACGAACAGCGCGGTCAGGAGCAGCAGCAGGCGCTTGTGCGGTATACGCGCTCCGATGCCCGTGAGGACGGGGGCGCCCACGACGACACCGAGCGCGTAGGCCGAGACCAGGTTGCCGGCCTGCGGTACGGAGACACCGACGCCGTCGGCGATCTGGGGCAGCAGCCCCATCGTGGCGAACTCGGTCGTGCCGATGCCGAACGCGACGACGGCGAGGGCCAGCAGGGCCAGGGGCATGGTGCGGGCGACCTTTCGGGGTTTCGGTACGGGAACCGGGGCACGGGCGTTCCCGTCAAGCTCCGCCGTCATCCGGCGCACCTGATCGGCCCGAGCCCCCCGAAGTGCAGCGGTGACGAGACGATGGGCATTCCAAGATCGACCCGATTCCGCCGTGAACTGTGTCACGCCCGGTGGTGTGCTGTGGCGAACGGGGCGGTTCCGCCCCACCGGCGGGGTCAGCCGCGCGGAAGCAGCCGGCTCGGCCGGATCTCGTGCAGGTGGACCACCGCGTCCGCCGACCTGAGCAGGTTGACCGGGTCCGGGTCCCGCGGCCAGTGCGTGCCGATCTCCCGCTTGGGCCTGGGGGTGTCCAGCCAGGCGCGGGCCGTTGGCGGCAGGGTGCGCGGATCGAGGTACCAGTCGCGGTGGCTCACCCGGTCCAGGGTGTGCTCGAGCGAGCCGGGCGCGGCGGGCCCCACCGCGAACCGCTCGACGTCCTCGTCGCGGGGGTCGGAGACGCCCGGGTCGGTGGCGTGGAAGGAGCCGCGGCCGAAGGACAGGCCCACGGCCCGGTAGCCGTCCCCGAGCGCGCGGCGCAGCAGGCCGCCCTGGATGACCGGGTAGTCCGGGTCGAAGCCCTCCAGGTACACGTGCCCGTTGTGGGCGGCCAGCACCGTCCGGTCGCCGGTCCTCCGGAGCCACCAGAGGGTGTTCTCGGTCATGACGGTGTCGCGGTACGCCAGGGCCTCGCCTTCTTGCCCCGGGTCGTCGTAGTCGAAGGCGTACTGGCGCGCGACCTGGTCGACGGCGGCGGCGTGCTGGACCGCCCAGGCGTGGTCCTCGTCCGTACCGGCGGGTTCGCGGGCGCGCAGCAGCGCCAGGACGCGGCCGGTGCGCTCCGCCTTCTCCCGCCGCACGGACAAGGGCTCCTCGATGTACGCCGCCATGTACTCCCCGGCGGGCCGGTCGGGGCGCAGACCCCGGTACAGTCCGGGGCCCGCGTAGCTGCTGTCGTTGCCGGCGAACCCGACCGGGTCGCGGGGGTGGGCGACGTTGTACGCGCGCATCCACCGGATCAGTTCGAGGACTTCGCCGGTGTGCATGAACAGGTAGGCGTTGTGGAGTTCCTCGGACATGATCCGGGCGGGGTCGCCGGCTCCGGTGAGCAGGTGATCGTTCAGACGGAGGCCGGTGCTCCAGGGAGCCTCGAGCACGAACGAGCGGAAGCCCTTCTCCTCGACGAGGTACCGGAACACCCGGTGCTGGAAGGCGAGGAACTCATGCCCGCCGTGGGCGGCCTGCCCGACGCCGACCAGCCGGGCGTCGCCCACCGTCCTCCCCAATCCCCGGACCGACGGATCGGCGGAGGGGGAGCAGCCAGAAGTACGGGGGCCCCGGCCGGCGCGGTGCGCGGTCGGCCCGGCCGGGGCGGCGAGACGTACCGGCAGCGGGAACACGACTGGCCGTGATCACGCCGCCCGCTTCCGCGGCGGGCGGCCGTCGGCATCCGTCGCTTCGCACCCCGACGCACGAGGCACGGAGCTGGGGAGACAGGGGGGTGGTCACCCTCCGCCGGTTCGAGTACGCCTCGGCGGTGGCCGAGGCGTACTGGAGGCGGTGAGCACGGGGCGCGGACGGAGGAGGGGAGCCGCTGCCGCGGGGGCCGGAGCGGCCCTGGGACCGGCTACTTGCCCTCGACGGGTTCCGCCTGCGGGACGGTGTCCTGTCGCGCGAGCCGGCGCCAGAAGTCGAGCCGGTGTTCCCGGACGTAGTCGACCGGCCCGATACGGTCCGGTGCCAGGGACTGGGTGTGCGGTACGGCATGGGCCGGATCGAACCGGGGCCACCGGGGAAGTCCCGGCCGGTTCGGTGTGCCGGTGCGGGCGAACTGCGCCCACTGGTCGGTCATGGTGCCGGACAGGCGCACCTGGGCGCGGGTGAAGTGCTTCTGCGCGGCGGTGTCCTCGAACAGGTACGGGGTGTCGCCCGCGTGGTAGGCGCCGAAGTCGAAGTCCCCGGGGAAGGGAAGGTACATGGGGGCGTCCCGGTCGGCGAACTCGTAGGCGTACGTGGGAGTGCGACGCCCGAACGCGACGGCCTGGGCGTAGGTGCCCCGGGCCCACATCCGGTCGGTCACCACGGTGGCCCAGGCCAGGGCGGGTGAGGGGAAGTCCCCGACCGGGTAGTACGCGCTCACCGTGTCCGCCCGGTCGCCGAAGGCCGTGGCGAGAGCCCGCTCGTACTGGCCGGCGGTGAAGGGGGAGCCGACCGCGTCGTGGGCCATCCCGACGAACAGCCGGTGTTCGTCCCTGGTGGCCCCCGTCATCACCGGGACGCGGGTGAAGCGGCCTTCCCTCAGCGCCTCCTCCGGCAGCTCCGGGAGCACGTCGGTGCCGTAGGCGAACGTCTGGAAGGTGTTCATGATGTGCGGGACCGCCAGCAGTCTCTCCACCGGCAGCGCGCGCAGGCACCGCAGCGCGCGCTCGGGGCCGTGCCCGGCACAGCCCAGGGAGGAGGTCATCGCGACACCGGCGTCACGTACTTCCTCTTCCGTGCGCCAGAGGTAGTACGGGTAGGCCGGTACCCCCTCGCCCATCGCGCCGGCGGGCATGTCCATCATGCCCTCGCCGCTGGCCACAACGGCGCGGTGGAACAGCCTCCGGGCCCCCGGTGAGGTGAGGTGTGCGCTGATGGCGCCCGCGCCGGACGACACCCCGGCCACGGTGACGTTGTGGGGGTCGCCGCCGAACGCGGCGGCGTTGCGCCGGACCCACTTCAGCGCCGCCTGCTGGTCCTGGAGGGCGAACGTCCCCGACCCCTCGAGCCCTGGATAGCCGAATCCGCCGAACACCCCGAGGCGGTAGTTGACCGTCACGACGACCAGGCCGCGGTCGGCGAGCCGCCGCGCGTCGAAGAGGCTTCCTCCGCCCACCGAGCCGTCGCCGTGGATCCACACCAGGACGGGGGCGGGCCGTTTCCCGGCAGCCGGGGCCCGCGTGGTGACGTCGAGGACCAGACAGTCCTCCTCCACGCTCGACACGCCCGCGTAGGAGGAGGCGACCTGGGGGCAGAGCGGGCCGGGCCGCACGGCGTTCCGTACGCCCTTCCAGGGCCGTACCGGGCGCGGCGCGGCCCAGCGGTGAGCGCCCGTGGGAGGTCCCGCGTAGGGGATGCCCCGGAAGAGGACGTGGGGTCCTGTCCGCAGGCCCCGGACGAGGCCGCTGCCGGTGCGCACCGTGACGGCGGTGTCGGCGGACACCGGAGCGCGCGGGGGTTCCGGGGCCGGGGTGCCCACCAGGAGGAGGACCGCGCTCGCGAGGACCGCGATCACCACTGTGCGTTTCGCTGCCATGGCCGCCGCCTGTCTCGCTTCGGGTCGACGTGAGTACGGAAAGACACGGGACGCGTGCGCCGTCACCTGTCCAGAAGCACATATAAGCCCTCGACGCGGTGCAGGCGGCCGGTCCGGGCAGTCGGGTGAAACCCGGCACGGCCCCGGAGCGCGGGAAGGGGGGTGCGGAACGGATCCCGTATGAGCGGTGGAGCGGGACGTGGCACGGGACGCCGGACCGACTGGACGGCGTACCAGCGCGAGATCTTCCGGGACGGTCTGGCCGGGGCGCCTCCTCGGCTGCCCACGGACCTGACCCGTCTGGAGGAGCTGGCCGCGGGACGGCTCGGCGCCGGACCGGTGGGGACGGTGGCGGGAGCCGCGGGGGACGGGCGTACCGCGCGCGCCAACCGCGAGGCGTTCGACCGGTGGCACATCGTGCCCAGGATGCTGCGTGACGTCCGCGTACGGGACCTGTCGGTCGACGTGCTCGGCCGCCGGCTGCCGGCCCCGGTCGCGCTGGCGCCCGTCGGTGCCCTCGCGGTGGCGCACCCCGGGGCGGAGAAGGCCGCCGCCCGCGCCGCCGCGGCACGAGGTGTCCCGTTCGTCCTGTCCTCGTCGTCGAGCACGCCGATGGAGGAGGTCGCGCGGGCGATGGGGGACGGCGAGCGGTGGTTCCAGCTGTACTGGGCGAAGGACCGAGAGGTCACGAAGAGCTTCATGGCGCGGGCGCGGGCGTGCGGGTGCACGGTCCTGGTGGTCACCCTGGACACCTGGCTCCTGGGCTGGCGGCCGGCCGACCTCGACCAGGGGTACATGCCCTTCCTGCACGGGGTGGGGACGGCGAACCACTTCACCGACCCGGCGTTCCTCGCCGGGCTCGCCAGACCCGCCGAAGAGGACCCGCAAGCCGCCGTCACGCACTTCTTCCGCCTGTCGGGCGACCCGGGCAAGACCTGGGAGGACCTGGCGTTCCTGCGCGAACACCGGAAGGGTCGGCTCGTGCTGAAGGGCGTCCAGCACCCCGACGACGCGCGGCGGGCGGTGGACGCCGGCATGGACGGCCTGGTGGTGTCCAACCACGGCGGCCGACAGGTCAACGGTGCCGTCGGCTCCCTCGACGTGCTGCCCGCGATCGTGGAGGCCGCCGGCGCCCGTCTCGACGTACTGTTCGACAGTGGCATCCGCACGGGGGACGACGTCCTCAAGGCCATCGCCCTCGGCGCCCGCACGGTACTCCTGGGCCGGCCGTACGTGTACGGGCTGGCCCTCGACGGGCAGCCCGGTGTCGAGCACGTCGTCCGGACACTCCTCGCGGAGTTCGAACTGACCCTCGCCCTGTCCGGTTTCAGCGGTCCCGGGCAACTCGTTCCCGACTGCCTCGTACGGGCTCCGGGGGCCGGCCCGGGACCGTGGCCGACGTGAGAACGGCCGGGCACGTCGCGCGGGAGGCCGGCCGGACCGATGCGGAAGCCGTTCTCTCCCCGGATCACGGATGAGGGCCGGGCGGCGTGGGAGGATGCCCGGGTGAACTCTTTCCCGGATCCCAGCACCCGTCCTGGTCATGGTCCGCGGCAGCTGCCGGAGCCCGGGCGGGCGGAGCCCGGTCAGTGGTCCCGACTGGAGGCCGCGCTCGCCGTGGTCAACCGTGACCTGACGGCGGTCCTGCCGGATCAGGACCCGCTGGTCCTCAACGTCGTCCCGTCCGGGCATGGCTCGTCTGCGAGCGGGACCGGCGAGGGGCATGTCGTCGTGGCGATGCCGGACGGCCGTTGGCACGGGAACCCGGTGAACGCGTACGACCCGGAGGAGGACGACCCGCCGGAGCCGGACGACGCGCACACGGTCCTGGCCGTGGTCGCGGAGGCCGCGCAGGAGACGGTCATGGAGGTGCTGTGGGAGGTCTGGCCGGTGTGCTGGGTGCACGGGACCGGACTGCATGTCCGTGCGACGGGGGCCGGGGACGGGCGGCGGGACGAGGGGGAAGCGCTCGGCGCGCCGGTGTGGTGGTGCCGCAGCGGCGGCGACGGCGAGGGCCACGAGGTGTCCGCCGTGGGGGAGTTGGCCGCGGCCGTACCGGAGGAGGCGCGTGGTGCGCGCCGGGCCGGCAAGCGTGGACGAAACAGCCGGCGGTAGCCGTGCGGCCGGACGGCCGTTCCTCGCCGGACGGCCGTTCCTCGCCGGCCGGTCCCGTTCCCGTCGGCCGGTTCCCGGCAGAACCGTTTCCCCGGATCCCTCGCGCCGCGAAACAAATCGGTCTCACCTGGATGACGCGCAAGGAGTGACCGTGCCCCCGGGGCGGACCGGTGAGCAACGGGCTGGAGCGAAGGGGGCGGCGGTTCGCCGCTTTCCTCCGCGCCCCGGGGGTGGCCTTTCCGTGTCCCTGATGGTCAGCGGTGATTCCGGAGAGCGGGGACTCCCGGCCTTCTCATTCCCCTGGGGGGAGGTACCGCCTGCACCTGTGACGACGCCTTCGGACCGCGTCGGGCTCGGTGCCGTCTTCCCCCGCTCGACCTCCTGACTCGACTGGAGCCGGCAACTCGCGCCGTACGTACGTGTGTTGCTTGCCGCTCGGGGCATTCGGTCCAGCACGCCGACGTGATGTGACGGCGGCTGGCACTCGTCGAGGAGATGGGGATTCGCATGCGTTGCAGGGGGACGAAGACCGCCGCGATCGTGGTCGCCGCGGTGACGGGGAGCGTTGTCCTGACGGGATGTGGTGACGGTGACGGTTCGCAGGCCGAGGAAGACGGCGCGTCGCCGAGCGCGAGCAGCAGCGCCGACACCCAGGAGCAGGGCACGACGCAGGTCCGGGCCGCCTACGACAAGACGGCCGAAGCCGAGTCCGCGCGGATGACGATCACGATGGATCTCGCCGCGGGGGGCGAGACGATCACGTCCAAAGGCGAGGGCGTCCTCGACCTGGCCGAGGGCGACAGCGTCACGACCATCACCGCGCAGGACAAGACCGTCGAGCAGCGCGTGGTCGACCAGGTCCTCTACCAGAAGGTCTCCGGCCAGAAGGCTTCGGGCGGCAAGCCCTGGATCAAGATCGACCTGGAGAGGGCCGTCGCGCAGCAGGGCCTGAGCAACCAGCAGATCGGCGACCCGGCCCAGACCGCCGCCTACGCCAAGGCGATCACCGACAAGGACGTCACCAAGGTCGGCACCGAGAAGGTCGGCGGAGTCGACACCACGCACTACAAGGTCTCCGTGGACGTCCCCAAGCTGCCGGGCGGCGACCAGATGAGCAAGCAGATCGGCCCGACGCTGCCGATGCAGGTCTGGCTCGACGACGAAGGCCGGCTGCGCCGCCAGCGGATCGACATGACCGTCAAGGCCCCGGCCTCCGCCTCCGCGCGGCCGGAAGGCGACGCCTCGCCGCAGCAGCTGAAGATGAGTACGGTGATGGAGTTCTCGGACTTCGGGACCGAGGCCGACGCCGAAGCCCCGCCGGCCGACCAGGTCACCGACATGACCGACGAGGCTCTCCAGGGCAGCCGGCAGCAGAGCTGAGCCCGGCGTTCGACGTGGACGCCTCCGGTGCGCCTTTGCCGACTCGGCGCGTCCGGCTGTCCCACCGGCATCGTGGTGCCTGGCCCGGTGTTCGTTCCTCGCGCCTGCGGGCCGTCCCGGTCCTGGCCGGGAGGGTTCCGGTACGGCCGCTGGACGGGCCGTGGCCGCGGACGTCGCGCAATCCCCGCCGCACCCGGGCGGGGACATCGGCGCGGCCGAGGAGCCGGCGCGACGCGCCGACGGCCGGAAACAGGCCGTGGTGGAACGCCGAGCAGCCGTTCCAGCTCGCGGACCGTCCGTCGCGGGCCCTTGGCGTGCGCGGTGGCGAACCACGGCTCCGCGGCGGCGAGGTGCTCTTCGGCGCTGTCGGCTAGGTCACCTGGCCGGTGTTCGGGCCGAGCGTCTTGAGCACGAGGCGGAAGGTCTGCGGATCGGGGTCGCGCAGCCCGTGACGCTCGGACATGACGACGGCGCCGTAGTCCCTGTCGTACCCGGTGTACCGGTCCCACGGCTCGGCGCCGGACGGGCCCGGCAGGGCCGCGACGTGGCGGGTGTGCGGCGGTGGACCGGCCCCGGCGGGCACGACGGCTTCCGCCGGGGCCGGTCCACCGCCGCTCCGGGCGGCCGAGAAGCAGGGTGGTGTACCCGTCCGCCACGAGGAGGACGGAGGAGTCGCCGCCCGGTGGTACGCGAAGAGGAGACGGGGACACCGTGGTTCCCCGATCGGCACCGGAGGTCTTCGCCACCACGACGCGGGTGTGCCGGACGGTTCGACGCGGCGGCGCGGAAGTCGGTGCCGAGGGGACGGGCCATGAGGGCCGGTGAGCAGCTGTCACCCCTTCGAAGTAATTCGACTGTGATCGCTTGTATGACACGGATGCGGGCGGGGAGAATCACTTGATTTTCGCCAAGATCACGTGCCGCGGGAAGCGGTCACAGGGTGCGAACGGGGCGACAGGGGGAGAAGTATGCGGTCCAGGTTTCGTGCGGAGTACCGGCTGGGGTCGGGGCCCAGGGGAGAGGTCTTCCTCGGCCGGGACGACGTCACGTCGCGGTGCGTGGTCGTGAAGATTTTCTCCGCCAAGGACGCCAAGGACGTCTACCGGTTGCGTCCATCAGCAGGAGAAACGTTCATCCAGGTGATGCGGACCCAGTCGAGACTCGTCCACCCAGGTGTGCTGCCGGTCCTGGGCATCCTTGAGGAGCCCGGTGCCCCCGCCGTCGTACTGCCCGTGGCGGACGTGTCGCTCGGGGAGCTGCTGAAGGCGGGGGCGATGGCGGAGGCCGACGCCTTCCGGATGGCGATGTCCGTGTGCGAGGCCGTGGAGTTCGCCCACGCCCAGGGCGTCCACGGAGGGAACATCAAGCCGAGCAACATCCTGCTGACGGACGGCCGGTGGGTCCTGACCGACTTCATATCCGACGGTGGCCGCACCGCGCCGGGCACCGGGCGCGAGGCGCTGCTGCCGACGTCACTCGACACCATCGCCTACTCGGCGCCCGAGCGGTACCACGGCAGGCGGGGCGTGGACGCGCGCTCGGACGTGTTCTCGCTCGGCCGCGTCTTCTACCACTCCCTGACGGGCAACCTCCCCTTCCCCCGCCTGCGGCAGGAGGCCATCCCGGCCAAGTACCGGTACGTCGTCAACAAGGCGGTCAGTGCCGATCCGTCCGCCCGGTACCAGTCCATGGCCGAGTTCAAGCAGGAGCTGTCGCTTCTGTCGGTGGACGCCCCGGGCCACGACCCTCTGCAGCGGGAGGCCCGCCGCCTGGGCGTTCGTTTCCTGGAAGGCGACACGGACGCCGCATCGGCCCTCGTCCGCTTCCTTGAGGAACACGCCCGCGACGAGATGCTCTGCAGCGCCGTCGTGCCCTTCCTGCCCGCGGTCACCCTGTCGGCGATGCAGGCCGCCTCCGCGGCGGCGTTCGGCTCCGTCGTCGCGGCCTTCACCCGGTTCTGCGGCGGCCGCATGCCGCTCGGCCACGCGGAAACCTGCGTCACCTTCTTCCGCAAGGTCTTCTTCGCGGCCGAGGACCCGCGGATACGTGAGCTCTCGCTCCGCCGCATGGTGCTCATCGGCAGGGAACACGGCCTGCCGTCGGCGGACGCGCTGGTGGAGGAACTGGAGCTCGTGCTGGCCGGACGGGCGGAGTCGGGCATCCTCCGGGAGCTGATCCGGGACGCGCGGGACGCCGCCGGAGGAACACCCTGACCCGTGTCGTCGGGACACGACCGGTGCCTGCCCGGGGGACGTGCGTGAGCTTCGTCCGGAGAGGCGGGACGAATGGCGGGCCGCCGGCGACCAGCGCGAGGAACCGGCCCAGGCAACGCTGACGCCCGCGCCGGCCCGCACCGCCCCGTCCCGCACGAGGAGCGGATCGGCATCGGCCCCGCCCCCGGATGCTCGGCGGCGAGCTGCGGCGCGGTCGGCGGGTGCGCGGTCGGCCGGTGCGTGCTCGCGCGCTTGCCGTCGAGCGGACCGGCGGCGGCCGGCAGGCGCGTTCCGAGGCACGCCGACACCACCGAGCGGGCGCCGCCGGCCAACCCGCGGACCCGGCCCACCACCTCGGGCCCGGTGAGCGCGCGCCTTCTGCCCGCCTGGCCGCCATGGTGATCCGCACGACGTCGCTGTCTCCGCGGGGAAGCGCCTGACCTGCCCCGGCTCGAACACCGATGCGTGACGCGCGGAGGGCGGGGGACTTGTCGGGGCATGCCAAGAGTCGCGAAACCGCTGTCGGCGGACACCGAGGGACCGGCGCTCAAGCGCGCCCTGACCACCCCCCTGCTCTACTTCTTCATCCTCGGCGACGTCCTCGGCGCCGGCGTCTACGTCCTGGTGGGCCAGATCGCCGCCGACGCCGGGGGAGCGGTGTGGGCACCGCTGGCCGTCGCGCTGCTGCTCGCCCTGCTGACCGCCGCGTCCTACGCGGAACTGGCCACCAAGTACCCCAGGGCGGGCGGCGCCGCCCACTACACCGCCCGCGCCTTCGGCCCCTTCGCCGGATTCGTGGCCGGCTTCTGCATGCTCGCCGCGGGCGTCGTCTCGGTCGCCGCGCTGGCGCGGGGCTTCGGCGGCGACTACCTGTCCGCGTTCGTGACCCTGCCCGTGGGCCTCGTCGCGGTGCTGTTCCTCGTCCTGCTCGCCCTGGTCAACACCCGGGGCGTACGGGAGTCGACCCGCGCCAACGTCGTCGCCACGGTGATCGAGGTGGGCGGGCTGCTGGTCATCGTCGCGCTGGGCGCCTGGCTGCTGCTGCGCGGCGACGGCGACCCCGGCCGGCTCACCCGGCTCGGCACCCCCGAGAAGGGCGCCGCCGCGGCCCTGCTCAGCGGCTCGGTACTGGCGTACTACTCCTTCGTCGGGTTCGAGACCTCGGTGAACGTCGCCGAGGAGACCCGGGACCCGCGGCGCTCCTACCCGCGCGCCCTGTTCGGCGCGCTGGCGACCGCCGGTGCCGTGTACGTCCTGGTCGGCCTCGCGGCGTCGGCCGCCGTACCGACCGCCCGGCTCGCCGCGTCGAGCGGGCCGCTGCTGGAGGTCGTCGAGGAGGCCGGAGGGGTGCCGCCCCGCCTCTTCAGCGCCGTCGCGCTGGTCGCGGTGGCCAACGGCGCGCTGCTCACCGGCATCATGTCCTCCCGCCTCGCCTACGGGATGGCCCGCGACGGACTGCTGCCCGCCGCCTTGACCAAGGTGCTGCCCGGCCGCCGTACGCCGTGGGTGGCGATCGCGGTCACCACCGCGCTGGCGACGGCACTGGCCCTCACCGGAAGTGTCGCCACCCTCGCGTCCACCCTGGTCCTGCTGCTCCTCGTCGTCTTCCTCATGGTCAACGTCGCCGTGCTCGTGCTTCGCCGCGATCCGGGGGACACCGGCCACTTCCGGGCCCCGACCGTACTGCCGGTGCTGGGCGCCGCGTCCTGCGTGCTGCTCGCCACCCAGGTCGAGGCCGCGGTCTGGCTGCGCGGCCTGCTGGTCCTGGCGACCGGCGCCGTCCTGGCCGCCTTCGTCACCGTCCGCCGCGCCCGCCACCCGGCGCGGACCACCAGGACGCCGGAACCGGCCGACGAACCGTCGTCCGCGGGGACGGCGGAGCCGGCCGACAAACCGTCATCACCGTCCTGACCGTCCTGACCGGCCCGGACCCCGGCCGTCACCCATCGCCTGCCCCCCGTCCCCTGCCCCCCCGTCCCCTGTCGTCCGCCGCCGTCAGACCGTGTGCTTCCTGATCTGCGCGAGCAGACCGCGCAACTGCTCGCGCTCACCGGCGTCCAGGGCGGCCGTCGCCTCCGCGAGCGCCAAGCGGTCGACCTCCTCGGCCTCGCGGTGACAGCGCACGCCCTCGTCGGTGAGCCGGAGCAGGAAGGCCCGACGGTCGCGGGGGTGGCGGACCCGCTCCACCAGCCCGTCACGTTCCAGACTGTCGACGATGCTGGTCGCGGTGCGCGGCGCGATGCCCGCCATCTCGCTCAGATCCCGCATCCGCAGGGGCTCCTGGGCCCGGTCCAGCATGCGCAGCGCGCGCAGCCGCGCCACCGACGCCCCCTTCTCCCGCAGCCGGGTCTCCACGAAGTTCCGCAACCGGTACGTCGTCTCGTACAACTCGTCGATCAGGATGTCGCTGCTGCCCTGCACCGTCGCCATGTCCGCCGTCCTGTCTTCCGCTCCGGCACGCGTTCGTGACCGAGGGGTCCAGGGTACTGAACCCACACATAGTGTGTATGCTCAGCACATGCGCCGACGTCACTCCTCCGTGCTGTCTGCCCTGTCCCTCCGCCTCAGCCAGCGTCTCGTCGTCCCGGTCGTCTGCGTCTGCGTGACCTTCATCGCGATCGTCGACGGCGCTATCACCACCGTGGCGCTGCCCTCCATCGCCCGGCAGTTCGAGCTGACGGCGGCGGCCCTGGACGGGGTCGTCGTGGTCTACCCGGTCTGCCTGGCGATGGCCATACCCGCCTCCGCGTGGCTGGTCGAGCGGTTCGGCGGCAAACGTGTGCTGCTGACCGCGCTCGTCGCATTCCTCGTGTCGTCGGCCCTGTGCGGCGCGGCCGCCGGCCTCGGCCAGCTCGTCGCCTACCGCGCCGTCCAGGGCCTGTCCGCCGGACTGCTGCTGCCCGCCTCGGCGGCGCTGCTGTTCAGCACCTTCACCGCCTCCGAGCAGGTACGCGTCTCCCGGTACACGATCATCCCGCAGCAGATCGCCCCGGCCGTCGCACCGGTCCTGGGCGGGCTGCTGGTGGACCACCTGTCCTGGCGGTGGGTGTTCTACGTCAACGTGCCGGTCGGCCTGCCGGCCGTACTGTTCGGCGCGCTGTTCCTGGCCGGGCACCACGACGGCCGGCCGAGCCGCTTCGACCTGCCCGGCCTGCTGCTGAGCGCGGCGGGCCTGGGCACCGCGATGTTCGGCGTCTGCGAAGGCCCCAACCGCGGCTGGTCGTCGGACGCCGTCGTCGTCTCCCTGGCCGCGGGCGCGGTCCTGCTGGCCGCCGCGGTCGTCCACGAACTGCGCGTCCGCGTCCCCCTGCTGAGGATACGGCTGTTCGCCGACCGCCTCTTCCGCGACACCAACCTGCTCAACCTGGTCGGCCTGGTGCCCATCCTCGGCGCCATGTACCTGGGGCCGCTCTTCCTGCAACAGGCCCAGGGCCGCAGCGCGTCGGAGTCCGGCACGGCCACCTTCCCCGAGGCGTTCGGCGTGTTGCTGACCGTCCAGGTCGTCGGTGTGCTGTACGCCCGCATCGGCCCGCGTCTCATCGTCGGCTGCGGCACGGCCGGCGTCAGCGCCGTGCTGCTGCTGTTCGCCACCTGCGACGCGGACACGAGCCTGTGGACGTTCCGCCTCTACATGTTCCTGCTCGGCCTGTGCATGGGCTGCTTCTTCATCCCGACGACGGTGGCCTCCCTCGCCACGATCGACCCGCGGGACCTGCCGCACGCCACCACGCTGAACACCGTCGTCCGGCAGACCGGCGGCGCCCTCGCCCCGGCCGCGGTGACCGCCGTCCTCGTCCTGGGCACCCCGCCCGCCGCCGTGGCGGACCCGCCGGTCACCGCCTACCAGCAGGCGTACCTGGCGCTGGCCGCGCTGGCCGCGGTCACCGCGGTCTTTGCCTTCACCCTCCCCGACGGCCCCGCCCGCGCCGCGGCCCGCGGCACGACCACGGCCGCCGCCCGGCCCGGCCCGGTACGGGGACGCCCGGAGCCCGTCGACTCCCCGTGACCCACACCGCGAGCGGCGCGGGGGCGGCAGCGGGTGACGGCCGGATTCCTGGCCGATGCCCTGTCCGTCACCGTCGTGACTCATCGGCACCACCGAACGTGAGACAGCGCCACTCGTTCGGCGGATCCCGCCCTCGCCGCGCCGGCCCCGCCCCGCCTTTCGGGCCTACGCTGCTGCGGTGCACACCGTGGAGCTGCTGCCCGACCCGGCCACCGACGCCCGGGTGCGCGAGGTCTGGCGGGAGCTCGCCTCCCGCGGACTGCCCAGCCTGGCGAGTCACCGGCACGCGACCAACCGCCCCCATCTGACGGTCGCCACCTGCGACGAGCTGCCGCACCCCACCCGGCAGCGCCTGGTGGCCGCGCTGGCCGCCCTGCCCCTGCCCCTGCGCCTCGCCGGTCCGCTCCGTTTCACCGGCCGGACCAGGACACTGGCCTGGCGGGTCGTACCCGGCCCCGCGCTGCTGGACCTGCACCGCACCGTGTGGCACATCCTCCGCTCGCGGGACGACGCGGACGGGAACCCCTTGCACGCGCCAGGACGATGGGTACCGCACATCACCCTGGGCCGGACCCGGTCCACCTCCGCGAACTGGGCCGACGGCCTCCTTCCGGCCGCCCTCGCCCACCCCTGGGACGGCACCTTCACCGAGGCCCGCACCTACGACACCACCACCCGGACCACGGAGCCCCTGGGCGCGTGAGCGCCCCCTCGGAGCGAGACCGGCCTGTACCGCCAGAGGTCCGGGTGAGGACGTCCGCGCTGGGGTACCCGGGCGGTCCTGTGGAAGGGAAGCGAGCGTGGGCAGGAGTTCCGTCTCCGTGCCGGCGGTGACGACCGCCGCCGCGCACGGTGTCCTCGACGTCATGGGCGGCCGGTGGCCGCCAGGTACGGCCCTGCCCCGACCGGCCGCCGCCTGGCCGCACGGAACTCCCCCGACCGGCGGCGGCCCAAGGGCCAGGAGGCATGGACGATGAACACACGACTGCCCTACCCCCTGCCCGGCCGCACGCTCAGCGGTCAGGAACTCCAGGAACTCGCCGCGGCCGTCGCCGACGCGGAGGAACTGTGGACGGACCTGCTGGAACACCCCGTCGACGACCGCGGCTACGCGGAACTCTTCCTCGACGAGCACGTGGGCGTCTGGGTCCTGGAGTGGACGCAGGACGAGCACGACACCGGCTACCACGACCACGACCGCTCGGCGGGGGCCGTGCACGTGGCCCGCGGCGCCGTCCGGCACGAACACCTGCGGCTCGGGCAACGGCCGGTGGGGGACCGGGTGCCGGCCGGCGAGGGCTTCTGCTTCGACGAGACCTTCATCCACCGCATGCGCCGCGAGCCGCAGGCGGGCCCCACGGTCACCATCCACGCCTACTCACCGCCGCTGGAGCGGACCGGCCAGTACGGCGAGCTGGAGGACGGGCTGCTGCACCGCGTGCCCACCAGCTCGGAAGAGCACCTCTCGCCCAAGGGCCGCCAGGGGACGCCCAGCACGCCCTCCGACCGCCGGGCCGGCACCGGTGCGCGCACGGGCGGGCGGTCCGGGCCGTGAGCGTGGGCGAGGTGCCCGGTGAGACGGAGCTCACCGCTGGACGGCGACCGTCTCCGTCCTGGCGGTCGCCCGGCCACCGCCTCGGCCGACCGCACGGTGCGGGTCTGGGATGTGTCGAACGGAGAGCCGCTGCTGAGGATCGGCCACGACCAAGTGGCGTCCGACGCCGCCTTCCGCCCGGACGGGCAGCTCCTGGCCGGTGCGTCCGGGGACCGCTCCGTACGGGTCTGGTCGGCCGACGGCGACGCCCAGCTCCGGCTGAGGCGCCACCACGTGGTGAAGGCGGTCGCCTTCAGCCCCTGCGGTAAGCGGCTGGCAACCGCCGGCGAGGACGGCACCGCCCGCGTCCGGGACCTCCGCAGCGGCCGTCACAACCCGCTGGTCCGCCACAGCGTCGCGGTGAGGGCGATCGTCTTCAGTCCCGACGGTCACTGGTTCACCACCGCGAGCACGGGCCGCACCGCGGCAGTGTGGGACACCGGGCGGGGCGACCGGGTCATGCGCGTTCGCCACGGCCACCACGTCCTCGCGGTCGCTTTCAGTCCCGACACCCGCTGGCTCGCCAGCGGCAGCGAGGACAAGGACATCAGACTCACTCCGCTGCCGTCGGCCACGCCTCCCGCCACACGATGACCTCCGTCCTCTCCTGGGCGGACCGCGCGGCAGCCGGCCGGCCCGTCCGGCAGCGGGCATGTTCCTCGGCGCCCTCGGTGAGGTGTCCGTCCGGCACGCACGGAAGTCCTGCCGGCGGACCCGGAGCCGGCCACCGGCGTCGACAGGCCGGTACCCGTCATCCGTGTCCGACGGCCTCGCCCGTCGTCCGTGTCCGGCGATCTCGCCCGTCGGCACGGGGCCCGGCCGCCAGGCCGACGAGCCCGTCGCCTCCGGCAGCGGGCCGGGCCGGCTGCGAGGGCCTCGTCAGGTGTGGGAGAGGGCGAAGGAGACCAGGAAGCCGCCGACGGTGACCAGGCCGATGGCCAGGTGGGCGTCCTGGAACGCCTCGGGGATCATCGTGTCGGCGATCATCGCGAGGATGGCCCCGGCCGCGACCGCGGTCACGGCGGCGATCACCGCCGGGGAGAAGCCGCCGACCACGGTGTAGCCGAGGACCGCGGAGAGGGTGCTCGCCGCGGCGATGGCACCCCAGACCCCGAAGACGTACGCTTTGCCGCGGCCGGCCTTCTTCATCCCCGCCGAGCTGGACAGCCCCTCGGGGACGTTGCTGATGAACACCGCCGCCACGGTCACCAGGCTCACCGCTCCGCCGTCGAGCAGGCTCACCCCGATGACCGCCGACTCCGGAACACCGTCGAGCAGCGCCCCGAAGGCCAGCGCGAGCCCCGAACCGCTCTGCTGCTCCTCGGAGGGCTGCGCCTGGCGCTGGTGGTGGCCGGAGCGCTTGCGGTGCCGGGCGCCGCGCCGGGCCAGCCACACGTTGCCCGCGGTGTAGGCCGCGGCACCCGCCAGCGCGCCGATCGCCGCCGGGACCAGACCTCCCTGCTCGTACGCCTCCGCGACCAGCTCGAAGCTGACCGCCGACAGCAGTACCCCGGCCCCGAAGGCCATCACCGTCGCGATCACCTTCTGCGGCACCCGCAGCCCGAACCCCGCCACCGCCCCGACGAGCAGCGCCGAACCTGCCACCAACCCCCACAGACCTGCTTGCATCACCTCTGTCATGGCTCCGTGGGTACCCGGCGCCCACCCGCGTCATCAGTCGGCACGGGAGCGGTCGTCTTTCGGTTCGAGCCTTGCTGTCCCTTTTGCGCGTGTCGGGTACGGGCACGTACCCGTGCACTCAAGGAACGGGAGGGAGCACAGTGATGTCCGCTGCCGGCATCCGCGTCCCCGAAGGCGTCGATCGCGAGCATGTTCACGTGGCCGGCGCCGCCCGCCGCCAGGGCGGACTCGATCACCTGGCACATGGGGCGCCCCGTACGGAGCCGCGCCGTGTCCACGGCCGGTTCCCGGGACGCGCGTACCAGATCCATGACGGGGGCCCTGGAGCGACGTCATGCGAACAACCCTGGTCTTTATAAGGTGTTTTGAGGGACCGGCGCGTGCCTCCGGTCATGGCGCGGACCAGCCCGGAGTGATGCCGCGGGACCGCCATGCTCGTACCACCCGGGCTCAGCGCGGCGCAGCGGATCGAAGCGCGCGCCGGCGAGGACGCGGGCCTTCCGGAGCGGCTCCAGCGGTGCCTGGCCGACGCTGTGGACACGGGTCCGCTCGGCACGCCGGAGGACTTCCGCCTCGCCGGCCGGGCCGGGGCGCCGTTTCGCTGCCGAGACGCCGCTCAGCGCGCCGCCGGACTGCGAGCACGGGATGACCGGGGCGAGGCCTGCCGCACCGAGGCGTGGGTGGCCCGGCCGCCGGGAACGACGCTCTGGCGGATCACCTCGCGTGCCCGGGCACCAGCGCGGCGAACACGTCGAACAGCCACCGCTCAGACCTGGTCGTAGGTGTCGTAGGTGTCCTTCTCGGTGTCGATCGTCAGTCGCACGCCCGCCCCTCGGTGATCACCGCCAGGGCCGCCCCCGCGTACGGTCGGCCGGGCCGTTCGGTGCAAAAACGCGGCCGCCCCGCTCCCGGCGGCCGCCCCGGACCCATCGGGGCGACCGCCGTCCGCCGTGTCAGTCGCCGGTCTCCGGCGGGTAACCGTCGTCCAGGAAGACGCGGATGGTCTGTCCCTGCCCGGCGGGATCGGTGAGTTCGGCCTCGATGCGGTGGTAGGCCGTGGTGGCCAGGGCCCATTCGCTCTGCAGCGCAGCCGCGGTGGAGCGGGTGTTCCACAGCTCGATGAGCAGGGCGATGAGGGAGCGCCCGGACAGGACGGTCTGGACTCGGCCTTCTCGTCCGTCCTTGAGGTCCTCGACGGAGGGCGGGGTGCGGAAGTGGCTGTGGCCGGCGGCCAGGGCGGCGAGCCACTCCCAGGTGTCGCGGTGTGCGATGAGTTCGACGGAGGCCACGCCGGCAGCTTTCAGCAGGAGGACGCCGTGGGCGACGCGTGGGTCGTCCGCGCCGGCGGAGGCCTGCGGCGGCGCCGCGGGGAGCCGGCCGGCGGGTGTGCCGGTGCCCTGGCGGGCGGCCTCGATGGCGTTCTTCAGCGCGGGGTCCTGCTCCTGGGCGCCGTCCTCGGGTTGTGGCTGGTGCTCGCTGTTCTCCATGGTTCCCCCCTGGTGTTCGGTGTCGGCGGAGTCGGTCGGGCCATCGCCGGCTTCGGGGCCGGGCGGCTGCCCCGTCTCCCCGGAAGGTGCCGACGTGCTCTCGCCGGGTGTCCGGGGCGGAGCGGAGGACCGCAGGACCTCGACGAGGTCAAGTAGTTGCCGCAGTTCGCCCCGTGTGTCGTTCAGGTCGCTGATCATCCGGTCCTGGCGCCGACGGATCTCTCGGTTCTCCTCGCGCAGCCCGGTGATGCCCCCCTCGATCTTTTCTAGGATCTTCAGGCGGTTCTGGACCAGTTCGCTATGCAGCGCGGTCAGCCCGACCGTCGGATCGTCGAGACGCTCGAGCCTCTGCTGAGCCGCCTTCAGTTGGCCTTCTGTCCCGGCGAGTCTCTCCATCGCCTCATCGAACGAACTTTTCCACCCCATGTGACCCCCTGGTTACTCCAAGCAATGGGACCGCTCCTACCTCCCCACGAAGCCCCCGCGTGACGCGACTGTTTCCAGCCCTTCCCTGGCGGGATCGCACCGTTCGGCCATAAAAGGCCATCCAGTCGTACTTCCGGTCTGACTCTCGGTCGAGAAATGGTGCTGGGGCTCGCCACGACCGCGGGGCTGTGCCCGGGCCGCGGTCGTGGGTGAATGCCATGCCCGAAGAGATCGAGACCGCCGACAGGGTCGGCAGCCTCAGCGTGAACCGCTATGCGGAGATCGTCGCTGAACTGCGGAAACTGGTCGAGACGGCCAGCCGTGTCCAGGTCACGACCGGCGGCTACGCACTCGAAGTCGAGCCGATGCGCGAGGCCGGCGGCCAGGAGCGAGGTGACGACGGCCGGGCCCGTTCCCTCGGCAGCCGTTTGTTCGTGACTTCGGGAGTCGTCGAGGGAGACGTCGGCTCGATCATCTGGCCCCGTTCTCCGGTGGAGGCTGGTCGGGGTCGCCGCTGACCGGGTGACGAGTCGGCGCACACGCGAGACCCTTCCTCGGTGGGCGTGACCGGGTGCCGGACCCAGTCGTCGGTTTCGAAGGCGGAAGACGAAGATTCGGCCGTCCTCACTCTCCAGCCGGAGCAGCACGGTCGGGGGGAGACCCTTCGCGCGATGGGAGGCAGCGCTATCCGTGTCCGCCTCGCCGGCTCAGGCAGCGTCGCCCGTCACCGTGTCCGCCACCATGGGGGACAGCCGCCGCTCCGCACTGGTCAGGGACTTCGAGGATTTCGTCCTGGCGGGCACGGGGCCGTTCAGGATGAGACCGGGAGGATGACGGCCCGTGCGGAGAGTGCTTTGCCTGTTCTGGGGCCCGAACCCCGGACCCCGAACTCCGGGGTCTGGGGTCCGGGGTTCGGAGTGCTGAGTTCGTGGGGGCCTACTCGTACCGTGTGATTCCCCGGGCGGCGAGTGCGTCCAGTACCGGGTCGGTGCCGCCGTCCTTCTCTATCTCGTACGTCTGGTAGCGCGGTGGTTTGAACCGGTCGAGGGCTGGGACGTCCAGCAGCGGACTCCAGTCCTCCAGCGCGGTGCAGAAGTCGATGTCGACATCGGCCAGACCCGGCAGGGCCGTCAGCGCGCTGATGTCCGTCAGCACCTCAGAGAAGAGCTGGATGGTCCGCAGGGCGGGACCGGCCCGCAGGCCGGACAGGTCCGTCCAGGGCAGCTCGAAGAGCAGGACGTGCTTGCACTGCTGGGCGGGGACCGTCCGGACCCGGGGGCAATGGTGCACCGCCAGCTCGCGCAGCCGCGGCAGTTCCGCGAGAGCGTCGAGGTCCGTCAGGATCGGGAGGTTCGACAGGCTCAGCTTCCTGACCCCGCAACCGGCCAGTCCGGACAGGTCGGCGAGGACCGCGCAGCCGTTGAGCCGTATCTCCTTCAGGGCGGGCAGCGTGCCGAGGGAGCCGACTGCCGCGAGGGAGGGGCAGTCCTCCACCCACAGTTCGCGCAGGGCCCTCAGATGGCCGATCGGCCCGAGCTCCGACAGGTTCTGGCAGCTGTCGACGCGGAGCTCGGCCAGCCGGGGCAGCTCGCCGAGACCGCCGAGACCGCGCAGCGCGGGGCACCACCTGATCGACAGGGTCTCCAGGGCGGGCAGGGAGCCCAGTGAGGTCAGGTCGCGGAGCCCGTCGACCTCCTGCAGGTAGAGCAGGTTCAGCTCGGGCAGCCCGTCGAGCGGGGCGAGGTCGCTCACCGCGGGGCACGCCTCGATCTCCAGGGCGACCAGCGAGGTCAGTGCCTCCAGCCCGGCGAGGGACGCCAGCTGTTCGCAGGAGATCAGGCGCAGGGAGCTCAGGTCGGTCAGGGCGGCGAGGCCGCGCAGGTCCCGCAGGGCGGGGCACTCCTCCACGTGGACGCGGTCCAGGCCGGGATGGGCGCCGAGACCGTCGAGACTCTCCAGCCGGCTGCACTTCTCCAGCCGCAGTTCGGTCAGCAGGGGGAGTGCGTCGATGCCCTTGAGGCTGGTCAGTCGCTTGCAGCTGACGAGGTCGAGGGTGTGGACGCCGCTGACGCCGGTGAGGCCGTCCAGGTCGCGGACGCCGGTCCAGCCGAGGTTCAGCTCGGTGAGCGCCCCGAGGCCGGCGAGCTGGCCGGCGTCCCGGAAGGAACGGCAGCCCTGGAGGCTGAGCTTCTCCAGCCGGGGGAAGGCCGCGCCGAACCCGGCGGCGCTGCGCACTCCGGTCATGCTCAGGTCCAGGTGGCGCAGGTTCCTCAGGGGCAGCAGCGGTCTGGTGTCCTCGACCGCGCGACAGCGGTGCAGTTCGAGGCTGGTCAGCGAGGTCAGGCCGCTGAGCGGGGTGAGGTCGTGGACCCCGGCGCAGCCGTTCAGGTCGAGTTCGACCAGGCCGGTCAGATCGGCCAGGTCGGTGATGTCGGTGATCTCCTTGCAGCGGAAGACGGTGAGACTGCGCAGCATCGTGAGGTGGCGCAGGCCGCGCAGCGACGTCACCGAGGTCAGGAACAGACTGGTGACACCCTCGCGGATCATCGCCGGGGCCAGCAGCGCGGCGCAGAACCCGTCCGGGTCGGCGGCGGACGGCCACAGGTGCAGCAGCAGTTCGTGCGGCAGGCCGGCCGCGGCGGCGAGTTCGGCGGCCTGGGTGAGCGCCTGCCCCGAGTCGGTGACGGCGATCAGCTCGCGCACGCGTGTCTCGGCGTCGGGCGCGGGCTCCGGGGTGGCGGCGGAGCCGGAAGTGCCCCTGGGGGCGGGGGAGTTGGTGGACGACATGAGCCGAGAGTCTAGGCGTGCGCTCTGACACCGGCCGACGGCCGCGGGCGGGTGGCCGCGGGCCGGCCGTCGGCAGCTGTCTCGGCAGCCGTCCAGGAGCTGTCTCAACGCCGTTTGGTCTAACGCCGTTCGCTCTGTTGCTGTGGTACGCGCTTCCCCTGTCGCGGTGCGCACGACGCGACGGCAGGGTGCGCCGGGTGCGCCCCGTCCGGTGCGGACCGGGCGCCGAGGGCCCGTCCGGAGCCGGCGGGCCTCTGTCCGGCGGCTGGCCTCTGTCCGGCGCAGGCGCAGGACGCGGGCGGTGGTGCCCGCCGCGCTCCTGGCCGGCGGGCATCGCCGTCAGGCGGGGGGTGAGGGCGGCTGGGCCAGGGTGGTGACGGCGGCTGTCAGAGCGGCCCGGCGGTCGGCGGGGGAGGTGTGCGGGCTTTCCGCCCGCAGAGCCCTGAGCGACCAGGAGGCGGTGTCCCAGCTGATCACCAGGGCGATCACCATGGCCATGAGGTCCAGGGCCGGTATGTCCGCGCGGATGCGGCCCGCTTCCTGGGCGGCTCGGATCGCGGTGACGTTCTTGCGGTACTCGGCGACTTCGGCGTCGATGGGCCGCTGGCGTTCCAGTCCCGCCCACAGGTACAGCCGCCGGATGTGGGGCCGCTGTTCGAGGCGGTCGTACAGTGCGCCGGCGTAGTCGGACAGGTTGCCCGCGTCGATCGCGACGGCGGCCGCCAACTGCGACATGCTGTCGGCGACGACCATGTCGAACAGTTCTTCCTTGGTCCCGAAGTGCATGTAGATCGACCGCTTGTTGGCCTTGGCGGCCTCGGCGATGCGGTCGATCCGCGCGCCGGCCAGGCCGTGGGCGGCGAACTCGTCGACGGCCGCCTTCATCAGGCGCCGCTTGGTCTCGGTGGCATCGGGTGGCATGCGCCCATCGTACATAACCATCCAGGTGTTTACACGGTGCCCGGCACGGTGTATGAATATAACCAGTTAGTTACTCATCGAGAGGGAACACCATGACCCGCACTTGGTTCATCACCGGTACGTCCTCCGGCTTCGGCCGTCACCTCACCGAACAGCTGCTCGCCCGGGGCGACAGGGTCGCCGC
>NZ_JBUDHV010000011.1:0-6712 GCF_054956795.1 Streptomyces sp. SYSU D01066-1
GGGGGGGGGGGGGGGGGCGCCCCCCGCCCGGGGGGGGCGCCCCCCCCCCCCCCCCCCCGGCCCCCCCCCGCGCGCCCCCCGCCCGGGCCCCCCCCCCCCCCCCCCCCGGCCCCGACCCCGAAGCACACCCTGGGCGCTACGCGCGCCCCCACCGCACCCGCACAGGCGCCGCAGGCACCCCGCCCCTCACCGCACCCGCACAGGCGCCGCAGGCACCCCGCCCCCCACCGAACCCGCACAGGCGCCGCAGGCACCCCCCGCCCAAGCGCCGCAGGCCCCCGTCACCGCTCCACAGCCGGCCCCGACCCCGGCAGCGGACGCCCCGCCGACTCCGTCATGAACCACACCGCCACGCCACCGACCACGGCCGCGGCCATCATGTAGTACGCGGGCATCATCAGGTTCCCGGTCGCCCCGATCAGCGCCGTCACCACCAGCGGCGTCGTCCCGCCGAACAGGGACACCGACACGTTGAACCCGATCGAGAGCGACCCGTACCGCACCCGCGTCGGGAACAGCGCCGGCAGGGCGGACGGCATCGCGGCCGTGAAGCACACCAGCAGCAGCCCCAGCGCGGCCATGCCCAGGCCGACCGCGAGCAGGCTGCCCTCACGGATCAGCAGCAGCGCCGGTACCGACAGCACCAGGAACCCGGCGCACCCCGCCGCGATCACCGGCCGCCGCCCGACCCGGTCGGTCAGCGCCCCCGCGAACGGCTGGACGACCATCATCAGGACCATCACCGCGAGCACGACCAGCAGACCGTGCGTCTCGTCGTACCTCAGCTCGCTCGTCAGGTAGCTCGGCATGTACGACAGCAGCATGTAGTCGGTGACGTTGAAGACCAGCACCAGCCCGACGCACAGCAGCAGCGCCTTCCACTGCCCGGTGATCATCTCCCGCAGCGGCACCTTCACCCGCGCCGACTCCGGCTTCCCGGCCTCCGCCGTGAACGCCGGCGTCTCCTCCAGCCGCATCCGCAGGTACAGCCCGATGACGCCCATCGGCCCCGCGATCAGGAACGGGATCCGCCAGCCCCAGGACGTCAGGTCGCCGTCGGACAGCAGCGCGGTCATCAGGGTCACCAGACCGGCCCCGCCGATGTACCCGGCCAGCGTCCCGAACTCCAGCCAGCTCCCCAGGAACCCGCGCCGCTTGTCCGGCGCGTACTCCGCGATGAACGTCGACGCCCCCGCGTACTCACCGCCGGTCGAGAAGCCCTGCACCAGCCGCGCCGCCAGCAGCAGCACCGGCGCCCACACGCCGATCGACCCGTACGACGGGATCAGGCCGATCGCGAACGTCCCCGCCGCCATCATGATCATCGTCAGGGCGAGGATCTTCTGCCGCCCCACCCGGTCGCCGAGCGGCCCGAAGACCATGCCGCCCAGCGGCCGGACCAGGAACGCCGCCGCGAACGCGCCGAACGTCGACAGCAACTGGGCCGTCGGGTTGCCGGACGGGAAGAAGACCTTGCCCAGGGTCACCGCGATGTAGCTGTAGACGCCGAAGTCGAACCACTCCATCGCGTTGCCCAGCGCCGCCGCCTTCACGGCACGCCGGACGAGGGCGGGGTCGGTCACGGTCGCATCGGGCGGCAGAGCCTGCGCGCGGTGACGGGAGGACGGAAGAGGGGCAGCGGTGGCAGCCGACAAGACTTCGCTCGCCTACCTTTCGACGGGGACGGGGACGGGACCCGCACGGCGGCGCTGTCGCCGGGCCGAAAACCGACCATAGGCGGCGATTGCCCGTTCACACCCCGTGCCGAATTCGTTGCACAGTGCACTAAAACGGCGTTCACGCAGGGACGTCTTCCGGCCGGGAACGGTTCCCGGCCGGCCTTCGCTGTGATCCTTGTCGCTCCGCGGGGCGGCATCCGAACCGCGATCCCACTATCGTCATCCGGACAAAAGGAGAGCGGCCGTCAGGTGAAGACGAGGTTGCCCGCGTCCCTCTCCGGGGGTGGTGCGAGCCTCATAGGGTTCGCGAAGGAACCCATGCGCACGGGACGTGTGGGACGAACGGGGCGGGAGGCCGACGAGGCGTGGCGAATGCGGAGCACAGCGGGCGGACGGCGGCGGAGGCCTTCGGGGCGACAGCCGTCGGAGCCACCAGGGCACGCCTGCACCTGGCACGAGCGGGGCTGTGGCTGGTCGCCGCCGTCCTCGCCGCACGACAGCTCGCGGTGGTGCTCGGCTCCCCGCGCGGGGAGCGGCTGACCGACCTGGAGACCTGGGTGGGGCCGGCCGGGGTCCTGCACGTGGAGGGGTCCCTGTACGACTCGACCAGGTTCACCGGCACCCCGTTCGCCGGCCTGGTCCTCAAACCGCTCACCCGCGCCGCCGAACAGGCCCTCGGCTGGGGCTGGACCTTCGGCACGCTGCTGCTGGTCGTCGCCCTCGGCCTGGTCGCCGCCCGCGCCCTGCCCCGCCCGGTCGACCGCCGCACCGCGCTGCTCGCCGCGCCGGTCGCGGTCAGCCTGCTCATGCTCTCCCTGCCGGTGCGCAACACCCTCTGGCTCGGCCAGACCAGCATCGTCCCGGTCCTGCTGGTCCTGCTCGGCTGCCTCGCCGTGCGCGGCGAACGCGCCGGGGGGCTGCTCATCGGCGTCGCCGCCGCCTTCCAGCCGACCGTGCTGCTGTTCATGCCGCTCCTGTGGTTCACCGGCCGCCGCCGGGCCGCCGGCACCGCCGCCGGCACCTTCGCCGTCTGCACCGCGCTCGCCTGGGCGGCGATGGCGCACGACTCGTACACGTACTGGGTCCACCACATGGCCGGGGTCGGGCTCGGCGGCGCCGCCGACGACCTCGCCAACCAGTCCCTGCACGGCGCCCTGCTGCGGCTCGGCCTGAACGGCCCGCTGGAGATCGCCCTCTTCGCCGCCCTCGGCGCCACCGTCGCCGTCCTCGGCCTGCGCCGCGCCGTGCGCTACGCCCGTGAGGGCCAGCTCCTGCTCGCCGTCGCGGTCACCGGCTGCGCGGCCGTGGCGATCTCGCCGACCACCTGGCAGCACCAGCTCCTGTGGGTGCTGCTCGCGGTCGTCGGCCGGGTCGGCGAGCGCGCCTCCGACCGGTACGTCTGGCCGGTCGCCGTCATCCTCGTCATGACCCTCCCGGCGAAGATGATGCTGCCGAACGTGGCGGTCCTGAACCCGCTCCGCGACAACCTGGTGCTGCTCGCGGCCGTCGCCGCCGCCACCGCCGTACCGTTCCTCTCCCGCGCCTCCCCGTACTTCCGCGCCCCCGTCCCCACCGAGTACGCGGCCCCCGTCCCCACCCGCTTCCGGCACGTCCCCCTGCTGCCGTTCCTGCGCCGGGCCCTCACCCGTCCGAACCTGCTCCTGGAACTGCTGCTGATCCGGGTGACCTACGCCGCCTACTCCAAGGTCCGCCTCGCGGCGACCGACGGCACCGTCTCGGGCGGCCGGGCCCGCGCCGAGGAGCACGGCCACCAGATCCTCGGCCTCGAACGCGTCCTGCGCATCGACATCGAGCACGCCGTCAACCACGCCGTGGTGGAGATCGGCTGGCTGCGCGGGTTCTTCGACTTCTACTACACGTCGTTCCACTTCGTGGTCCCGCTGGCCGTCCTCGGCGTCCTGTACTGGCGCCGCCCGGTCGACTACCGCTGGGCCCGCGCCTCCCTCGGCTTCACCACGCTGCTCGCCCTGGTCGGCTTCTGGCTGTACCCGCTGGCCCCGCCGCGCCTGATGCCGGACCTGGGAATCATCGACACCGTCCACGGCGTGCAGGACTTCTCCCGGCCCGACTACGGCACGCTCACCGCCCTGACCAACCAGTACGCGGCGATGCCGTCGCTGCACTTCGGCTGGTCGCTGTGGTGCGGGCTGGCCGTCGCGGTCATCGCCCCGAAGTGGTGGATGAGGGCGCTGGGCCTGCTGCACCCCCTGTTCACGGTCTCCGCGATCGTCGCGACCGGCAACCACTGGGTGCTGGACGCGGTGGGCGGCGCGGCGGTCGTGGCCGGCGGTTTCGGGCTGACGTACCTGTTCCAGGGAGCGCGGGCCCGCACGGCCGGGGCCGCCGCGGACACCGACGGCGGCCCCTCGCCCGCCTCCGTGGAGGAATCCCCGGAGAGACCCGCGGTGGAGTCCCCGAAGGAACCCGTGGTGGAATCCCCGGACGAACCCGCGGAGAAACCCGCGGTGGAATCCCCGGACGAACCCGCGGAGAAACCCGCGGTGGAATCCCCGGAGGAACCCGCCGGGAAAGCGGAGGAAGCGAAGGGCCCCGCCCCGAGCTGAGCGATCCGGTGTCCCCGGCCGCTCCTCAGCGCCACCAGTCGTCGAGCGGGCTGACCGGGACGGTCCGCTTGTGCCGGGTGGCGAGGTAGACCGACTCGACCTTCGCGGCGACCTCGTCGGTGACCTCGCCGCCCTCCAGGTAGGTGTCGATCTCGGTGTACGTCAGGCCGAGCGCCTCCTCGTCGGGCAGCGCGGGCCGGTCGTCCTCCAGGTCGGCGGTCGGCACCTTCTGCCAGGTGCTGGGCGGCGCCCCCAACTCCTGGAGCAGGGCGGCGCCCTGGCGCTTGGTGAGACCGGTCAGCGGGGTGAGGTCGACGCCGCCGTCGCCGTACTTGGTGAAGAAGCCGGTCACCGCCTCGGCCGCGTGGTCGGTGCCGACGACGACCATGCCGAGCTGTCCGGCGACCGCGTACTGGATCACCATGCGCTCGCGCGCCTTGATGTTGCCGCGCACGAAGTCCCGCAGCCGGGGCTCACCGGTCAGCTCGGCCAGGCCGCGCGCCGCCTCGGCGGCGACGGCGTCCGCGCCCGGCTTGACGTTCACCGTGATCGACCGGTCGGGCCGGATGAAGTCGAGGGCGGTCCGGGCGTCGTCCTCGTCGGCCTGGACCCCGTACGGCAGCCGCACCGCGACGAAGGTGGCGTCGTGCCCCTCGGCGCGCGACTCCTCGGCGGCGAGCTGGCACAGCCGTCCGGCCAGTGTGCTGTCCTGGCCGCCGCTGATGCCGAGGACGAACCCCTTGGCCGGGGTGGACCGCAGGTAGTCCTTGAGGAAACCGACCCGCCGCCGGATCTCGTCGGCGGGGACGATGACCGGCTGGACACCGAGTTCGGACACGATCTGCTTGCGTAGGTTCTGCATCAACGCACTGTATCCACCGGCATCCGGCCCAAACACGGCGGTCAGGACCCGGCCTCCACCGCCCCGCCCGGCGAGACCAGCCCGGTCTCGTACGCCAGCACCACCGCCTGGACACGGTCGCGCAGGCCCAGCTTGGACAGGATGCGGCCGACGTGGGTCTTGACGGTGGTGGGGCTCAGGAACAGCCGGTCCGCCAGCTCCGCGTTGCTCAGCCCCGTCGCCGGCAGCCGCAGCACCTCCAGCTCACGGGGGGTCAGCCCGGACAGGCCGGGGCCCGGGACGGCCGGGGGGCCAGCCTGGACCGCCTCCCCAGGGGCGAAGCGCTCGATCAGACGGCGGGTGATCGCGGGGGCCAGCAGGGCGTCACCGGCCCGCACCAGGCGTACGGCGGCCACCAGGTGCTCGGGGATGACGTCCTTGAGCAGGAAGCCGCTGGCGCCGGCGGTGAGCCGGCCGAGGTGTGCGCGAGCCGCACCGTCCACCTGGTCGACGGCCGCCCGGCCCCGGACACCCGCGCGCGGACCGTCCGATGACCGGGGCGAGGACCGGGGTCCTGATCCGGGTCGTACGGTCCGGGGCGGTCCGGCCCCTGGGCGGCGACGCCGCCGCCTACGGTCCCTCCGAGCAGGACAACCTCGTCGTGCTCCTGAACGCGATGGCGGCACTGCTCTCCCTGCTGCTGGCCTCCGTCGCCGGCCTCGGCGTGCTCGACTCCGTGGTCCTGGACACCCGGGAACGCGTCCACGACCTGGGGGTGTGCAAGGCGCTGGGCATGTCTCCCCGGCAGACGGTGAGCCTGGTCCTCGCGTCGGTCACCGGGATCGGCGTCGTCGGCGGGCTGATCGGCGTCCCGGCCGGGCAGGCCCTGCACGGCGTGGTCGTCCCGATGATGGGCCGTGCCGTGGGCACGGGACTGCCGTCGTCGGTCCTGGACGTGTACGGCGTGGGGCAGTCGGCCCTGCTGGGCCTGGCCGGGGTCGCCATCGCCGTCCTGGGCGCGTCGCTCCCGGCGACCTGGGCGGCGCGCGCCCGGACGGTGACGGCGCTACGGACGGAGTGACGCCGGGAACGCGGTGAAGGCGGCCGGGGACAGGCGCGGGGCGGGACGGTGTGGTTCGAGTGCGGCTCCGGCCGGCCGGCAGCCGGCCGGCGACCAGCACACGGAAAACCTGAGCAGTCGACGGCCACATGTCCTCCACCCGCTCATTCGAGCGCTCCCATGACAGCAGGAGCCGGAATGCTCACGCGTTTCGGGAAGGCGGCAGCCACCCCACGAGGAGCGGTCACGCTGATCCGGAGACGGCCGGCGCTTCGAACGCCGCCCGGCGGTGGTCCGGCGCAGGGTCCTCGGCACCGGTGCGCCGAGGCCGAGGGCCCGGCCGGACGCGCACCGGCTTCCTCCCGTACGGCCGTGGTACGGCCCCGCTGCTCCGCCCGTCCTCGTGACGGGCATCGGGAACGGGCATCGGGAACGGACCTCGGGGGCAGGCGTCGGGGGGGGGGGGGGCGCCCCCCCCCCCCCCCCCCCCCCGCCCCCCCCAGCCCCGCCACCCCCCCCCCCCCCCCCCACCCCCCCCCCGCGAGCG
>NZ_JBUDHV010000011.1:6722-26868 GCF_054956795.1 Streptomyces sp. SYSU D01066-1
CCCCGCGGCGCCGCCCGTCCTGGGGCCGGCCACCGGCCCCGGGCTTCGGGACCGGACGGGGGGGGCCGGGGGCGGGGGGGGGGCGCTCCCCGCCCCCCCCCCGGCCCCGTGGCACGAATCACCTGATCCACCGGCCACAGCGACCTTACCTGCCGGTAGATTCGGAGCCTCCGAACGATCAAGTCCGGAACTTGTTCCGATCAACGTCTCGACGTAATCTCGCGGGACCATGCAGGCAGAAGGGGACCCAGGTGACCGCTGAGGCCAGTCGGACGGGACCCCGTCAGGATCGCGCCGATACGGCCGGTACGGACGAGCGACCGCTGCGCATCGCGCTCCTCACCTACAAGGGCAACCCGTTCTGCGGCGGCCAGGGCGTCTACGTCCGCCACCTCTCCCGCGAGCTGGCCCGCCTCGGCCACAGCGTCGAGGTCATCGGCGCCCAGCCCTACCCGGTGCTCGACGAGGGCCTCCCGCACCTGACCCTCACCGAGCTGCCCAGCCTCGACCTCTACCGCCAGCCCGACCCCTTCCGCACCCCGAAGCGCGACGAGTACCGGGACTGGATCGACGCGCTGGAGGTCGCCACCATGTGGACCGGCGGCTTCCCGGAACCGCTGACGTTCTCGCTCCGCGCCCGCCGCCATCTGCGCGCCCGGCGCGGCGACTTCGACATCGTGCACGACAACCAGACGCTCGGCTACGGCCTGCTGGGCGACGTCGGCGCCCCGCTCGTCACCACCGTCCACCACCCCGTCACCGTCGACCGGCGCCTCGAACTGGACGCCGCCGAGGGCTGGAAGCGCCGGTACTCCGTGCGCCGCTGGTACGCCTTCACCCGCATGCAGAAGCGCGTCGCCCGCCGCCTGCCGTCCGTGCTCACCGTCTCCGGCTCCTCCCGCCAGGAGATCGTCGACCACCTCGGCGTACGGCCCGACCGCGTGCACGTCGTGCCCATCGGCGCCGACACCGACCTGTTCTCGCCCGACCCGGCGGTGCCGAAGGTGCCGGGCCGGATCGTCACCACCTCCAGCGCGGACGTCCCGCTCAAGGGCCTGGTCTTCCTCGTCGAGGCCCTGGCCAAGACCCGCACCGAGCACCCCGGTGCCCACCTCGTCGTCGTGGGGAAACGTCCCGCCGAGGGCCCCGTGGCCCAGGCGGTCGAGCGGTACGGGCTCGAAGGAGCCGTCGAGTTCGTCAAGGGCATCTCCGACGCCGAACTGGTCGACCTGGTCCGCTCGGCCGAGGTGGCCTGCGTGCCCTCGCTGTACGAGGGGTTCTCGCTGCCCGCCGCCGAGGCCATGGCGACCGGCACGCCGCTGCTCGCCACGACCGGCGGGGCCATCCCCGAGGTCGCCGGACCCGACGGCGAGACGTGCCTGGCGGTACGGCCCGGCGACGCGGGCGCGCTGGCCGCCGGACTGAACCGGCTGCTGGGCGACGCCGCACTGCGCGCCCGGCTCGGCGCGGCCGGACGCGCACGCGTCCTCGACCGCTTCACCTGGGCGCGCGCCGCCCAGGGCACGGTGGCCCGGTACCGCGAGGCCATAGCCCGCTCGTCCCCGGCGGGCGCCGTCCCCGGTTCGTCCCTGGCGGGCGCCGTCCCCGGTTCGTCCCCGACAGGCGCCGTCACCCGTCCGTCCTCGACGGACGCCTCCGCCCGCCCCTCCCCGGCGGACATCGACACCCGCCCGTCCCCGGCGGACGTCCCCGCCCGCCCGTTCCCGACAGGTGCCCCGGCCGTCGGCCCGGCCGCGGCGCCGAGCCGTGGCGAGCGGGCCGCGACGCCGAGTCATGGCCGCGGTGCGGCCCCGGCAGAACACGAAAGCAGGACCACGTGCTGACCGTCGACTTCTCCCGGTTCCCGCTCGCCCCGGGCGACCGCGTCCTGGACCTGGGCTGCGGCGCCGGCCGGCACGCCTTCGAGTGCTACCGGCGCGGCGCGCGGGTCGTCGCCCTCGACCGCAGCGGCGCCGAGATCCGCGAGGTCGCCAAGTGGTTCGCCGCGATGGAGGAGGCGGGCGAGGCCCCAAAGGGCGCCACCGCGACGGCGATGGAGGGCGACGCGCTGGCCCTGCCCTTCCCCGACGAGTCCTTCGACGTCGTCATCATCTCCGAGGTGATGGAGCACATCCCCGACGACAAGGGCGTACTCGCCGAGATGGTGCGGGTGCTCAAGCCGGGCGGCCGGATAGCCGTCACCGTGCCGCGCTACGGCCCCGAGAAGGTCTGCTGGGCCCTGTCCGACGCCTACCACGAGGTCGAGGGCGGCCACATCCGCATCTACAAGGCGGACGAACTGCTCGCGAAGATCCGCGAGGCCGGCCTCAAGCCCTACGGAACCCACCACGCGCACGCCCTGCACTCCCCGTACTGGTGGCTGAAGTGCGCGTTCGGCGTCGACAACGACAAGGCGCTGCCGGTCAAGGCGTACCACAAGCTGCTGGTCTGGGACATCATGAAGAAGCCGCTGGCCACCCGGGTCGCCGAGCAGGCGCTGAACCCGTTCATCGGCAAGAGCTTCGTGGCGTACGCGACCAAGCCCCACCTGCCGCCGGTGGACGCCGCGTGACGACGCCCCGGACGGAACACCTGGTCCTGCCCGGTGTCCTCACCGCCGACGAGGCCGCCGCGACCGTACGCGGCATCCTCGCCGTCCAGCGGGAGGACGGGGCGATCCCGTGGTTCCGGGGCCACCACCTCGACCCCTGGGACCACGTCGAGGCCGCGATGGCGCTGGACGCGGCCGGCGAACACGAGGCCGCCGAGCGGGCCTACGACTGGCTCGCCCGGCACCAGAACCCGGACGGCTCCTGGTACGCGGCCTACGCCGACGGCGACGCCGCCGACGTCACCGACCGGGGCCGGGAGTCGAACTTCGTCGCCTACGTGGCGGTCGGCGTCTGGCACCACCACCTGTCCACCGGCGATGACGCGTTCCTGGACCGCATGTGGCCCACCGTGTACGCGGCCGTCGAATGGGTGCTGCGGCTGCAGCGGCCCGGCGGGCAGATCGGCTGGCGGCGCGACGAGGACGGCACCGGCGCCACCGACGCGCTGCTGACCGGGAGTTCCTCCGTCCACCACGCGCTGCGCTGCGCCCTGGCCATCGCCGGGCAGCGCGAGGAGGCGCAGCCGGACTGGGAACTGGCGGCGGGCCTGCTGCGGCACGCGATCCGGCGCCACCCCGAGCGGTTCCTCGACAAGGGCCGCTACTCGATGGACTGGTACTACCCGGTGCTCGGCGGCGCGCTCACCGCGGCCGAGGCCGGGGCCCGCATCGCCGAGGGCTGGGACCGCTTCGTCGTCCCCGGCCTCGGGGTGCGCTGCGTCGTGCCCAACCCCTGGGTCACCGGCGGCGAGTCGGCCGAACTCGCCCTCGCGCTCTGGGCGGTCGGCGAGTCCGACCGGGCCCTGTCGGTCCTCCAGTCCATCCAGCACCTGAGGGACGCGGACAGCGGCCTGTACTGGACCGGGTACGTCTTCGAGGACGACGCCATATGGCCGCGGGAGCTGACCAGTTGGACGGCCGGCGCCCTGCTGCTCGCCGTCGCCGCCCTCGGCGGCCACGAGGCCACCTGCCAGGTCTTCGGCGGCGACCGCCTGCCGCGGGGCCTGGAGACCGACTGCTGCGCAGCCTGAGCGCCCGCCGCCGGCGGGGTCAGTGCCGGTGCAGGCGGTTGGCGACGGCGTGGCCGACGAAGAGGTACACGACGGCGGCCAGGCCGTAACCGGCCACGACCCGCGCCCACGCCTCGTCGAAGGTGAACAGGTCACGCGACCAGCCCGCCAGCCAGGCCGCCGCGTCATGGACGAACCGCACCAGGTCGTTGGCCCGGTTGGCGTCCAGCAGGTACATCACAATCCACAGTCCGAGGATGACGGCCATGATGTCCGCGATCACCGCGACGGCCGTCCCGGCGGAGTTGGAACCACGATAGCGAGACATGCCTACCGTCTGGCCCCGCGCGTCTGTTTGAAACCACGGACGGCGCACGGGAGTTGACGGTACGGCGACGGGCCCCCCCCCCCCGGGGGGGGGGCCGCGCCGCCGGGGGCGCCGTGCTCCCCGCGGGGAGGCCCCCGTGGGCGGGGCGCCCGGGCCCCCGCGGGTGTTTTTCAACCCCCGGCCGGCGCCCGGCTTTGCCGGTTACGGCGCCGCCCCCCCCCCCGGGGGGGGGGGCCCGTCGCCGACGTGTGCGCGCTCAGCCGCGCTGGATGCCCGAGGTGTCCTGGAGGACGCCGCGCCGGCCGTCCTGCGTCTGGGCGACCAGACCGGGACCGCGCTGCTCGACCGCCAGGTACCAGGTGCCCGGCGCCAGCTCCGCGATCGGGGTCGGCGAACCGTCCTCCGCGAACAGCGGGCGCGGCACCGGCACCGCGAACCAGAACGGCGCGAACTCCCCGGCCGGCTGCGGCTGGCCCGGCGCGGGCCGGGGCCCCGGCTGGTCCTGCTGCGGCTGCGGCTGCGGCTGCCCCGGCTGCCCGCCGTACGCCCCCTGCTGCGCACCCGGGTAGCCGTACCCGCCTTGCGGCTGACCGCCGTACGGCTGCGGCTGGACCGGGCGGGGAGCGGGCAGGAGGGCGCCTTTGAGCGCCGGGACCAGCGGCGTGGCGATCGCGGCGGCGGCCATGACCACCGTGGCGACGAGGGCGAGGATCAGCCCCGTGCCCGCGCCGATGCCGTCGCCGCCGCCGTCGTTGTCGAACGCGCCGGCCGGGTCGAAGACGTTGCCCAGCGCGCTCCAGGCGGCGAACACCGCGAAGGCGGCGCCGAACTGGCCGAGGTCCAGTCCGGCGACCTTGCGGGGCTGCGGCAGCACGCGGGCCACGACGACGAGCGCGGCGCCGATGATGCCCGCCAGGACTACTCCGAGCACGATCGGCCCGCTGCCCCAGAGGCTGGGGATGTCGGCGCTGTCCGAGGCGCCTTCGATCGCGTAGATGTCGAGGAACGACGCGATCAACAGCAATACCGCTGCCCCGATCACCACGCCGTCGCCTCGAGTGAGGGAGCGGATATTCACTTCAGGTCCTTCTCAGGTCGTCGTCTCGTCGTCACCGGACGACACTATCCTCCGTACGTTCGCACTGTCCGCCGGGATACGGGCCTGATCGCTACCCGCGCAGGAAACTCACGATTCCCTCAGAGATCCCCTGTGCCGCCTTCTGCCGCCAGGCCCCGTCGGTCAGCAGGGCCGCGTCCTGGGCGTCGCGCATGTTGCCGCACTCCAGGAACACCTTCGGCACCGTCGAGAGGTTGAGGCCGCCCAGGTCCGTGCGGGTCACCAGGCCGGTGCCGTCGCCGAGGTAGTCGGCGGGGGCGGCGCCGGTCCGCCGTCCGAAGCCGTCCGCGACGCGCTTGCCGAGGTCGGCGGAGGGGGCGACGACGGCGCGGGTGTCGGCGGCGCCCCGGTGCACCGCACCCGGCAGGATCACGTGGAAGCCGCGGTCGCCGGCGGCCGAGCCGTCGGCGTGGATCGAGATCGCCGCGTCCGCGTGCGCCTCGTTGCCGATCCTGGCCCGCTCGTCCACACAGGGCCCGTACTCCCGGTCGCCGTCCTGGGTCAGCCTCACCGTGGCGCCCTGCTCGCGGAGCAGGTCGCGCAGCCGGTGGGCCACGTCGAGGGTGAAACGCGCCTCGGTGTAACCGTCGTTCGTGGCGGTGCCCGTGGTGTCGCACTCCTTCCAGTGCGTACCGACGTCCACCTGGCGGCTGATCTCGGTCGGGTGCCGGAAGTTGGCCGGGTTGTGGCCCGGGTCGATGACGACGACCCTGCCCTTCAGGGGGGTGGCCGCCGGGTCCTTGGCGTCGTCGCGGGTGGCCGTGCGGGTCGCGGCGGGCGCCGGGGAGGACGCCGAGGCCGTACCGGCCGCCGCCCGGTGGGCGCCGCCGTCGTCACCGCCGGGCACGCCGACCGCCGCGTACACCCCCCACCCGAGCAGCGCGCCCGGCACGAGGGCGGCCAGCGCCACGGTCAGCGGACGGCGCGGGGGGAAGCGGCGGGGCTGGTGCGGTTCGAACTCGGGGCCTGTGTACGACACGCCTGCGACTCTAACCGCGCCCTCAGGTCCCCGCTCCCGTTCGCCGCAGGACACGCAGCGAGCCGGTCGCCGACACCTCGGTGAACGCGCCGGACGCCAGCGCCCTGAGCCAGACGCGGTACGGGGCCTGGCCGGTGAACTCGTCCACCGGGTCGGGGAAGACGTCGTGGATGACGAGCAGCCCGCCTTCGGCCACCCGGGGGGCCCAGCCCTCGTAGTCGGCGCTCGCGTGCTCGTCGGTGTGGCCGCCGTCGACGAAGACGAGGGCGAGGGGGGTCTGCCAGAGGGCGGCGATCCGCGGGGACCGGCCGACCAGGGCGACGACGTGGTCCTCCAGGCCGGCCCGGTACAGGGTGCGGCGGAAGGCGGGGAGGGTGTCCATCACCCCCAGCTCCGGGTCGACCGTCTCCGGGTCGTGGTACTCCCAGCCGGGCTGCTGCTCCTCGCTGCCGCGGTGGTGGTCGACGGTGACGGCGGTGACCCCGGCCGCGCGGGCCGCGTCGGCGAGCAGGAGGGTGGAGCGTCCGCAGTACGTGCCGACCTCCAGCAACGGCAGTCCGAGCCGTGCGGCCTCCACGGCCGCCGCGTACAGGGCCAGGCCCTCGTCGACGGGCATGAAGCCCTTCGCGGCCTCGAAGGCGGCCAGGACGTCGGGGCTCGGAGGCGGGGGCGGGGGCATGGGGGACCTCGCTGTTCTGTCTTGTTTTGTTTCGTTTGTCTTGCCTGTTGGCCGGTCTGTTGGTCGGCCGGTCCGTCTTGATCTGCCGGTCGGCCGGTCTTGTCCGCCGGCCTGTCGTACACGCATGCTGCCGCACCCCCTGCCGCGGCGGACGGCAGGGGGTGCGGCAGGACTCGGACGGGACAGACGGGGCAGGCGGGCCGGGGCAGGCGGGGCCGGACGGGTCAGGCGGAGACCGTCTCGCCCGGCAGGGACAGGTCGAGGTCGACCGGGTGGCCGGTGCCGGTGTGGGTCGCCGAGCGGGCGAGCGGACCGTGCCCCGCGGCGCGGGCGGCCAGGACGTAGGGGCCCGGGGCGGGCACGGGCAGCGCGTAGCCGCCGTCGGACGCGGAGAGGGCCGTGCCCGCCTGCCGTCCGTGCCGGTCGATCAGCGTGACCTCGGCGCGGGCGACGGGCGTGCCGTCGGCGGCCAGGACGCGACCGCGGAAGCCGCGCAGTACTTCCTCGGCGCGGGCCAGACCGGCGTCCTCCTCGCTGCTCGTGCGCAGCAGCGTGTGGGCGGCGGGGCGGTGCCGGGGGAGGAAGAACGCGAAGACCAGGCCGGCGGCGACCGCGGCGGTCGCGATCAGGAACGAGAGGCGGAAGCCGTGCATCGTGGGGACGGCGACACCGCCGACGTCGTCGGCCGTGCCGGCCAGCACCATGCCGATGACGGCGCTGGACACCGACGTGCCGATGGACCGCATCAGGGTGTTCAGGCCGTTGGCCGCGCCCGTCTCCGAGGCCGGGACCGCGCCGATGATCAGCGCGGGCAGCGAGGAGTAGGCGAGGCCGATACCGGCGCCGAGCAGTACCGAGGTGACGACCGTCTGCCAGGCGGCGCTCATCAGGCCGAGGCCGCCGCCGTAGCCGACCGCGATGACCAGCAGGCCGACGACGAGGGTGGTGCGGGGACCGTAGCGGGCGGAGAGACGGGCGTACAGCGGGGCCGTGAACATCATCGTCAGGCCGAGCGGGGCCACGCACAGGCCGGCGACGACCATCGACTGGCCCAGGCCGTAACCGGTGGCCGTGGGCAGCTGGAGCAGCTGGGGGAGGACCAGGGAGACGACGTAGAAGGAGACGCCGACCATGATCGAGGCGAGGTTGGTGAGCAGGACCTCGCGGCGTGCGGTGGTGCGCAGGTCCACGAGGGGGGCCTTGACGCGCAGTTCCATCAGGCCCCACAGCAGCAGGACGACGGCGGCGGCGGCGAACAGGCCGAGGGTGACGGGCGAGGACCAGCCCCAGTCGCCGCCCTTGGTGATGGGCAGCAGGAAGAGGACCAGGCCGGCGGAGAGACCGAGGGCGCCGGGGAGGTCGAAGGTGCCCTGGGCGCGCAGCGGGGACTCCGGTACGACGGCCAGGGTCAGGGCGATGGAGAGGACGCCGAGGCCGGCGGCGCCGTAGAACAGGGCGTGCCAGTCGGCGTGCTGCGCGACGAGGGCGGCGGCGGGCAGGGCGAGGCCGCCGCCGACGCCGATCGAGGAACTCATCAGCGCCATCGCCGAGCCGAGCCGCTCGCGCGGCAGCATGTCCCGCATCAGGCCGATGCCGAGGGGTATCGCGCCCATCGCGAAGCCCTGGAGCGTACGGCCGGCGATCATCGGGAGCAGGGCGTCGGTGAACGCGCTGACCAGCGCGCCGGCCACCATCACGGCGAGGCTGAGGATCAGCATGCGCCGCTTGCCGTAGAGGTCGCCGAGGCGGCCCATGATCGGGGTGGCGACGGCTCCGGACAGGAGCGTGGAGGTCAGGACCCAGGTGGCGTTGCTGGGCGTGGTCTCCAGGAGCTGGGGCAGGTCCTTGATGACCGGGACGAGCAGGGTCTGCATCACCGCGACGACGATGCCCGCGAAGGCGAGGACCGGGACGGTGGCCCCGGTCGCTCTCCTGGTGGCTTCGTCGGTCGTCGTGTGGCTCATTGCGTGCGGTCCTCCGGGACAGGTGTGAGCGGATGCGTGCGAGGACGTACGCGCGGGTGGCGTACGAGGTGTGTGTATGCCCAACTCGGTTTGCCGAAGCGCCTATTCCGTTGCTTCGGGTCCCTAAGTGTTCCTTGACCCTCTCTTGGGAATCACCGGGGCCGGACCCGGTTCCGGTGGCGGGTCCCGAGGGGATGCCCTGGTTCCCTCGGAGCGGCCCGCGCCCCGACGGCGCCGGTGCCCCGACGACGATCAGGAGAACCGTGCCCATCGACGCAGCCGCCGCCCTCGCCGCCGCGCCCCGTACCGGAAAGATCGCCTGGAACCACAAGGACGTCCAGCTCTACCACCTCGGCATCGGCGCCGGTGTCCCCGCCACCGACCCCCGTGAGCTGCGCTACGTCCTGGAGTCCCGGCTGCACGTCCTGCCCAGCTTCGCCACCGTCGCCGGCGCGGGCGCCCCCGGCGTGGTCGACGCGCTGGACCGGCCCGGCGTCGACGTCGACCTCGCGCACGTCCTGCACGGCGGCCAGCGGATCCGCCCGGCGCGGCCCCTGCCGGTGTGCGGCACGGCGGCCGTGACCTCCCGGATCACCGCCGTGTACGACAAGGGAAAGGCGGCGGTGCTGGTCCTGCGGACCGAGGCCGCGGACGCCGACGGGCCGCTGTGGACCGACGACGCCGAGGTCTACGTACGCGCGGAGGGCGGGTGGGGCGGGGAGCGCGGGCCGTCGGGGCGGCCCGAGGTGCCGGACGGGCGGCCCGACGCGGTGGTGGAGCGGCGGGTACGGGAGGAACAGGCGCTGCTCTACCGGCTCAGCGGCGACTGGAACCCGCTGCACGCCGATCCCGCGTTCGCGGCGCGCGCCGGCTTCGAGCGGCCGGTCCTGCACGGGCTGTGCACCTACGGCATCACGCTCAAGGCGGTCGTCGACACGCTGCTCGACGGGGACGTGACCCGGGTGCGGGACTACCGGACGCGGTTCGCCGGGGTGGTGTACCCGGGGGAGACGCTGCGGGTGCGGATGTGGCGGGAGCGGACGGGCGGGGGACCGGTGGTGCGGGTGGCGGTGGGCGCCGTGGGACGCGGGGACGCGGCCACCCCGGTGCTGACCGGGTCCGTCGCCGTCGCCGTCCCGGGTGGTGTGGGCGGTGTTTTGTGAGGTGTCGTGTTCCGGGGTCCGTGGCTGTCGCCGTCCGGGGTGTTGTCGGCGGTGTCCTGTGAGGTGAGGTGAGGTGTGGTGTTCCGGGGTCCGTCGCCGTCCCGGGTGCCGTCGGCGGTGTCCCGTGAGGGGTCCGTGCCCGGGTGTGTGACGGCCCCGCCCGTCGTGGTGACCGGGCGGGGCCGTCGCGTGGGCGCCGTGTCAGGCGGCCGTCCCGCTCCCCTCGGCAGGCTTGCGGTGACGGCCCTGCGGGGCCGTCCCGCCGTCCTGCGCCGAGACCGGACCGCGGTGCCGGCCGTGACCGGAGCCGGCCACCGTCCCAACGTCGGCACCGTCGGCCCGCATCGGCTGGTTCGCGCTGGCGTCGTTCATCGGAAGGAATTCACCCCGTCAACATGATCTTTCCAACAGCCGAAGGAGTGTATCCGGCACGCCTCGCCCCGGAACCAGACGGCCGCGCCAACCGGCACTACTTTGTTACAAACCGCGCCAGCGGGGCCTCCTGGAGCGGAACCGGACGGCCCGGGATCCCGGCCGCCGGGGGCTTTGAGGCCGGCCCGGGCCCCGGATCCGGACCGCCCGGCACGGTCAGGGCGGCCACGGCGCAGGGCCGCTCCGCCGTGGCGTACGGCAGCCGCAGCAGCCCGTCGGCGGACCACCAGCCCGCGCCCGCCAGCCAGCCCCGCGGCGCGGGCAACTGGTGCAGCTGCCGCCCGTCGGGCCGCCACATCCCGACCCAGCTGCCCGTCGGACCGTCCACCCGCAGCGCCACCGCGCACCGCTCCGGCGTCAGCGTCTGCCCGGGCTGGACCGCGAACGGCGTCAGCGCGCGGTCCGGCAGCCGCAGGCACCGCGGGAACCGCACCGGCAGCGTGCTGCCCAGCACCCCCCAGCCCAGCCGGGCCCGCCCGGGCGAGGGCGCGTCGGAGCGGATCAGCAGCAGCCCGCTGTCCGGGTCGGCCAGCAGCAGCCGGTCGTCGCTGCCCGCGGCGATCTGGAGCAGGGGCGAGACCTCACCGCCCCGCTCCAGGTCCACCACGACCGTCTTGACGACCGGCCCGGCGGGCCCGGTCTCCTCCCGGTCGAGCGCGAGTATCCGCGCCGTGCGGTCCAGCCACACCCCGCCCGAGCAGCGGCCCGGCACCTCGGCCAGGTGCTCCGGCCCGAAGGCGCCGCCGGCCACCAGCCACACGGACGCCGACCGCGGTCCGGTCTCCAGGGCGTACGCCGTCTCGCCGTCCGGCGCCGGGGGCAGCAGCCGCAGCCGGGTACCGTCGTCCGGGCACTCCACGCCGCCCAGCGGCAGCTCACCGGTGCCGGGCCCCTGGGTCGGGTACAGCAGGGCGAAGACGTGCCGGCCGGCCGCCCGGCGGTGGACCAGCACCCGTCCGTCACCCATCGGCTGCACCTCGGTGCCCGGCTCCTCCGGCCGGTCGCCGGGCAGCGGCACCGCGTACGGCTCGGGACCGTCCAGCGTCCAGCGCTCCGGGTAACGGGCCCCGTCGCGGCCCGCCAGCCGGGCCGCGTACGCCGCGTCCACGGTGAGGGAACAGCCCGCCCGCGGCGTCCCGTCGCTTCCCTGGTCCGCCGAAGGCTCGATAGCACAGGCTGTCATCGTTCGGTCACCTCCGGCGACGAAGCTAGTTTCGTACGCACGGACGTGGCCCCGACGGCCGTCCGCTTCACACAAACGGATGGCAGCGAAACGGTTCGCCTGAGGAACAGGGGGCGGATGTGCTGGTCCCGGCCGGGCCGGTGACGGGACGGCGGTGGCGGTACTGCGCCGCGAAACAGGCAGGTAGCCTTGGGACCGTGCCCCGTCTGTCAGAAGTCATCGCCGCGCTGGAGAACCTGTGGCCCGCCGAGCGGGCCGAGTCCTGGGACGCGGTCGGCACCGTCACGGGGGAGCCCGCCCAGGAGGTCCGGCGGGTCCTGTTCGCCGTCGACCCCGTCCAGCGGACCGTCGACGAGGCGGTGGAACTGGGCGCCGACCTGCTGGTCACCCACCACCCCCTGTACCTGCGGGGCACGACCACGGTCGCCGCCGCCACCCCCAAGGGCCGCGTGGTGCACACGCTCATCAAGCACGGCATCGCGCTGCACGTCGCCCACACCAACGCCGACACCGCCGACCCGGGCGTCTCCGACGCGCTGGCCGGCGCCCTGGACCTCAGGGTCACGGGGCCGCTGGTGCCGGACGCCACCGACCCCGCCGGACGGCGCGGCCTCGGCCGGATCTGCGCCCTGGACCACCCGCTGACCGTCCGCGAGCTGGCCGACCGCGCCGCCGCCCGGCTGCCCGCCACCGCGCAGGGCATCCGCGTCGCCGGCGACCCCGCGGCCCCGGTCCGCACGGTCGCCGTCAGCGGCGGCTCCGGCGACAGCCTCTTCGAGCACGTACGGGCGGCCGGGGTCGACGCCTTCCTCACCGCGGACCTGCGCCACCACCCGGCGTCGGAATTCCTGGCGGACCCGGCGCACAGCCCCATCGCGCTGCTGGACGCCGCGCACTGGGCCACCGAGTGGCCCTGGTGCGAACTGGCCGCGAGCCAGCTCGACGAGATCTCCGACCGGCACGGATGGGACCTGCGCGTCCACGTCTCCAAGACGGTCACCGACCCCTGGACCAGCCACTCCCCTTCACCTGGAGCCCCCAACTGAACGCCGCGCCCGCCGACCAGATCCGACTCCTCGACGTCCAGGCCCTCGACGTCCGCCTCCAGCAGCTCGCCCACAAGCGGCGCTCCCTGCCCGAGCACGCCGAGCTGGAGTCGCTGGGCAAGGACGCCACCCAGCTGCGCGACCTGCTCGTCGCCGCGCAGACCGAGGAGAGCGACTGCGCCCGCGAGCAGACCAAGGCCGAGCAGGACGTGGACCAGGTGCGCCAGCGCGCCGCCCGCGACCAGCAGCGCCTGGACTCCGGTGCCGTCACCTCCCCGAAGGACCTGGAGAACCTCCAGCGCGAGATCGCCTCCCTCGCCAAGCGCCAGGGCGACCTGGAGGACGTGGTCCTGGAGGTGATGGAGCGCCGCGAGTCCGCCCAGCAGCGGGTCGCCGAGCTGACCGAGCGGGTCGCCTCCGTGCAGGCGAGGATCGACGACGCGACCGGCCGCCGGGACGCCGCCTTCGAGGAGATCGACGGCGAGGCCGCCTCGGTGACCAAGGAGCGCGCGGTCGTCGCCGGTTCCGTCCCCGCCGACCTGCTCAAGCTCTACGACAAGCTGCGCGAGCAGCAAGGCGGCATCGGCGCGGCCAAGCTCTACCAGCGCACCTGCCAGGGCTGCCGCCAGGAGCTGGCGATCACCGACATCAACGAGATCCGCGCGGCGGCCCCCGACACGGTGGTGCGGTGCGAGAACTGCCGTCGCATCCTCGTGCGTACGTCCGACTCGGGACTGTAGGTCTTCCGAGGATGGTGGCTGTGCGGGAGTTCGTCGTCGAGGCCGACGGGGGATCGCGGGGCAACCCGGGCCCCGCCGGGTACGGCGCGGTGGTGCGGGACGCGGCCACCGGGGAGACCCTGGCGGAGGCCGCCGCGTACCTGGGCGTCGCCACCAACAACGTCGCCGAGTACCGGGGCCTGCTGGCCGGTCTGCGCGCCGCGCACGGCCTGGACCCGGCGGCGACGGTCCACGTCCGGATGGACTCCAAGCTGGTCGTCGAGCAGATGTCGGGCCGCTGGAGGATCAAACACCCCGACATGAAGCCGCTCGCCACCGAGGCCCGGTCCGTCTTCCCGCCGGACCGGGTGACCTACGAGTGGATCCCGCGCGCGAGCAACCAGCACGCCGACCGGCTGGCCAACGAGGCGATGGACGCGGGGGCGCGGGGCGAGCGGTGGTCACCGTCGGGCCCGACGGCGGAGCCGGCCGCCAAGCCCCCGGCAGCCACCGGCGCCGACACCGGACCCCCGGCAGCCACCGGCGCCGGGTCCGCCGCCGGGGCAACCGGTGCACGCGCCGCCGAGGCCACCGGTGCGCGCGCCGCCGAGGCCGTCGCCACCCCCGGCTGGGGTCCCCCCGACATGGGCGCCCCCGCCACCCTCGTCCTCCTGCGGCACGGCGAGACGCCCCTCACCCCGCAGAAGCGTTTCTCGGGCAGCGGCGGCAGTGACCCCTCCCTCTCGGAGACCGGCCGCGAGCAGGCCGAGAAGGCCGCCGCCGCCCTGGCCCGGCGCGGCACCGTGCAGGCGGTCGTCACCTCCCCGCTGGCCCGCACCCGGCAGACCGCCGAGATCGTCGCCGCCCGCCTGGGCCTCGACGTGGGCGTGGAGGAGGGCCTGCGCGAGACCGACTTCGGCGCCTGGGAGGGCCTCACCTTCGCCGAGGTCCGCGAGCGCTGGCCCGACGACCTGAACGCCTGGCTCACCTCCCCGGAGGCCGAACCGACCGGCGGCGGCGAGTCCTTCGCGGCGACCGGCGCCCGGATCGCCGCCACCCGCGACAAGCTGGTCGCGGCGTACGCGGGCCGCACCGTCCTGCTGGTCTCCCACGTGACACCGATCAAGACGTTCGTACGCCTCGCCCTGGGCGCCCCGCCCGAGTCCCTCTTCCGCATGGAACTGTCGGCGGCCTCCCTGTCGGTGGTGGCCCACTACGCCGACGGCGGCGCCAGCGTCCGGCTCTTCAACGAGACGTCACACCTGCGCTGAGCCGAGCTGTGCCGCCTCCCGCGCCAGTGCCTCCACCCGCCCCCAGTCCCGCCCGGCGACCGCGTCCTTCGGCAGCATCCAGCTCCCGCCCACGCAGCCGACATTGGGCAGGGCGAGGTACTCGGGCGCCAAGGCCGGGGTGATCCCGCCCGTCGGACAGAACCGCGCCTGCGGCAGCGGGGCGGCGAGCGCCTTGAGATAGGCGGTGCCGCCCGCCGCCTCGGCCGGGAAGAACTTCATCTCCCGCACCCCGCGCTCCAGCAGCGCCACCACCTCCGACGTGGTCGACACCCCCGGCAGGAACGGTACGCCCGACGCCCGCATGGCCTCCAGCAGCGCCTTTGTCCACCCCGGGCTGACCAGGAACCGCGCCCCGGCCGCCACCACCTCCTCGACCTGCCCGGCCGTGACGACGGTGCCCGCGCCGACCACCGCGTCCGGCACCTCGGCCGCGATCGCCTCGATGGCACCGAGCGCGGCGGGCGTCCGCAACGTCACCTCGATCGCGGGCAGCCCGCCGGCCACCAGCGCCCGTGCCAGCGGTACGGCGTCGGCGGCGTCCTCGACGACCACGACGGGGACGACGGGCGCGAGGTCGAGCACGGAGACGGCGGCGGCGGAGGGGGAGGGGGAGGAGGGCAGCACAGAGGTCATGACCTCATCTTCTCCACGGCATGCACTACCCGCAATAAGCGTTGCGCATACCGCAACGCAGGTCAGTGGACGTCCTCCACCAGCACGTCCAGCGCCCAGGTCCGCCCCGCCCTCGCGGGCGCCTGGGCCTCCACCGCGTACCCCAGGTCCCGCAGCGCCTCCACCAGCTCCGCCGGACTCCCGGGCGCGGCCCCTGTCGTCAGCAGGCTCCGCACCATCCGCCCCTTGGTCGCCTTGTTGAAGTGGCTGACCACCTTGCGGGTGGGCGCGTGCAGCACCCGTACTGTCGCCGTCCGCTCCGCGACCTCGCCCTTGGGCTTCCAGGCCGCCGCGTACGCCGCCGACCGCAGGTCCAGCACCAGCCCGTCCCCGGCGGCCTCGGGCAGCACCTCGGCCATCGGGGCACGCCAGTGCCCGGCCAGCGCCCCGAGCCCCGGCAGCCTCACCCCCATCGAGCACCGGTAGGAGGGGATCCGGTCGCCGACCCCGACCGCGCCCCACAGCCCCGAGAAGACCAGCAGCTCCCGCCCGGCCCGCCGCTTCGCGGCCTGGTCGAGGGAGCCCAGGTCCAGGGCGTCGTAGAGCACCCCGGTGTAGATCTCCCCGGCGGGCCGGGCCCCGGCCGTGCGCAGCCCGGCGTTCTTGCCGACCTCGCCCCGCAGCCCCTTGCTCAGCCCGAGCACCTCCCGGGCCTTGTCCTCGTCCGCCGCGCACAGCTCGACCAGCTCGTCGAGCACGGCCGCCCGCGCCTTCGCGAGCCCCGGCAACGACAGCGACTCCGGCTCCAGCGGGGCACCCGGCCCGGACGGCGCCTTTCCCTCGGACGGCGGCAGCAGGACAAGCACACGTACTCCTTGGATCTGGTTCCGGGCCCCGGCACAGGGTACGGGCCCCGCCCCTGTGCCACGATCGAGGGAACGGTTCCCGATCCCGGCGACAGGTGATCTTCCGATGTCCCACTCTGGCGAGCGACCGAAGGAGGGGCGTGACATGACCGCCATGGCCCACGAACCGCTCACGCAGGCAGACGTCCTGCTGGAGGGGTTCCTCGCCCTCGACACCCCGGAAGGCTTCCGGGCCGAGCTGATCGAGGGGGAGATCGTCGTGACACCGCCGCCGGACGGGGATCACGAGGACTGCATCAGTCTGATCGTCAAGCAGGTGATCAGGAAGTCCGCGACCGACATGGACTTCTCGGGCAACAAGGGCCTGAAACTGAGCAGCGGGGGCGCCTGCCCCAAGAACCACGTGATCCCGGACGGCACCTTCGCCCCGACCCGCCTGCGGCTCTACCGCGGCGCCGCTTCCTGGATGCCCTGCGAGGGCGTCGCCATGGTCCTGGAAGTGACCTCGACCAAGCCCCAGGCCGACCGCGAGGCCAAACGCCGCTGCTACGCCCGCGGCGGCATCCCCCTCTACCTGCTCGTCGACCGGGAGACGTCCTCGGTCACGTTGTTCAGCGACCCGGAGGAGAACGACTACCGCGAGCACCGCACCCGCCCCCTGGGCAAGCCCCTCACCCTCCCCGCCCCCTTCGCCTTCGACCTGGACACCGCGGACTTCCTCTGACGTCCGGCCCGGTACCATGGTCGGTACGGCAGACGAGCCGGGCGGACGGCCGCGTGGAGTCCCTCACGGGACTTCCCGAGGAACGTCCGGGCTCCACAGGGCAGGGTGATGGCTAACGGCCACCCGGGGTGACCCGCGGGACAGTGCCACAGAAAGCAGACCGCCCGGCGCTCAGGCGCTGGGTAAGGGTGAAACGGTGGTGTAAGAGACCACCAGTGCCCAGGGCGACCTGGGCAGCTAGGTAAACCCCACCCGGAGCAAGGTCAAGAAGGAAGCACCCCGGTGCTTCTGCGCGGACGACCGAGGGCGGCCCGCCCGAGTCCGCGGGTAGACCGCTGGAGGCCGGCGGCAACGCCGGTCCTAGATGGATGGCCGTCGCCGAGGGGTTCGCGAGAACCCCTCGGAACAGAACCCGGCGTACAGCCCGACTCGTCTGCCGCCACCTGCGGCTTTGCCTGGGAAAGGGCCTCTGGCCCGCGTCGGAGATCAGCATCACCCGCTCGGCCGGCGGCTCATCTTCGGCTGACCGCGGTTACCAGCAGGGTGGCCGCAGTACGCGGGCCCTCGGCCGACGCCGGCAGCACATCGACGTTGATTCGCGTGAACCCGGACTCATCCAGGACCTTCGTCCACACGTGCTCCTGGAGCACCCAGCGCCGCATCACGGCCGCCTCCCCGTCCGGGGTTCTCGCCGGAATGTCGGCGGGAACGACATCGGACTCCGCCGGCGTGCCGCCCGGGTAGTGGGCGAGGGTGGAGAACGCCAGCAGGCCGCCTGGACGTAGCCCGGCGGCTGCGGCCGGCAGCAGTTCGTGGGGGTCGGTGAAGTCGACCGCGCCGAAGACGCTGTACAGCACGTCGTAGGTGCCGGCCTCCGTCCGTAGATGCTGCACGACGTCGGATCGGACGATGCGCAGGCGGGGTGCGAGGTGGCCGTACAGGTCGGTGGCCATGTCGTGCTGCGCGGGTGAGGCGTCGACGGCATCGACTCGGGCAGATGGGTGGCGGGTGGCGAGGTGGGCGGCGTGTCCGGCCGCTCCGGCGCCGAGGTCTCCGACGGCCTTGTCCGTCAGGTCGCCCAGGATTTCGGTGCCGGGGCCGTCGTCCTGGCTCCAGCTCCAGTGGAAGGCGCGGGGGATGGCGCGGTCGCGCTCGGCACGGGCGCGGCCGAAGTGGTGCCAGAGGTCGGTGGTGGTCGTCACCCGCATCATCCTGGCGGGTGTGGTCCGAGGCCGGGCGGGCTCCAGGAGAGTTCACCCGCACGCGAGTCGGATCCCGCGCCGACTCGGCGCGGGATCCGACTCGCTGCTCATGTCAGTGGGAGTCGTTGCCGGGGTGGCACGGTCCGCACTTCGCGGCGTCCGCCCACAGCGGCAGGTCCACCTCCCAGCCGTCGGCCGCGATGATCTGCGCGGTCCTCATCACCGAGCCGTCGTCCTTCATCTCGATGTCGGGCACGTGGTGCAGGAAGGCGCCGCCGTTGAAGCGCTCGCACAACTCGGCGTACGCCACGGTGTCCAGGATGACCGTGTGGACGCCGATGCCGACGAGCTCGCTGGGCGCCAGCCCCAGCCTTTCGCCGCGGTGGTGCATGGCGGTCAGCAGGTACGCGTAGCCCTGTCCGAGGACCCGGGCCGCCGTGACCGAGTCGTACGGGTGGTCCCGCATGAGGAGTCCGACCTGCTTGTCCCACAGGCCGGCCGGCACGACCTGCCGTGCGGTACGGACCGGGCCGGTCGTCGGGTCGGTGGCCGGGGGAAGTGCGACAGCCGTTGCCATGATGCCTCCGGTGGACGGGCCCCGGGGTTCGGGGGCTCTGCCCTCCAGAACACCGCCCTTGCACGCTACGCGGTGGTCAACTGGCCTCTTGTGCAAGGAGTTTGAACGCCCAGCAAGTGGTCTCGACGCCCTGCGGCCGTCCCCGTACCGTGGAAGCCCCGGTCGTGCGGCGTGGGAGGGGGACCTGTGCCAGGTGACCCATGGAACACTGCCGAGGCGCGCGAGTTCACCGAGCAGCGACGTCCCGGCTCGCTCATCCGTCTCGGCCGCGAGCACCGCAACTGGACCCTCGCCACGCTCGGTGACCGGCTCGGTTGCTCGCCGGCCACCGTCTCCCGGCTGGAGCGCCGCACCAGGGTGGCCGACCTGACTCTGGTGCACCGCGCCGCGCTGGAAGTCGGGGTCCCACGACACATCTTGGTGCATTCGCTGGCGCCGCCCGCCCCGAACGTGTCGGCCGCCACTAGAGTGACGGCCAGTTCGCACGTCGAGCAGGCCCCGATGCGCCGCCGCACGCTGCTCGCCGCCACGGCGGTCGCCGGACCGGCCGCCCTGCTGGTGGGCGTGGACGAGGCTCTGGCCGACACGCCCGCCCCGACCGGCGCCGGGGCGCTGGACGCCCGGCTGGCCACGGCCCGCGAGCTGTACGACAGAGGCGCGCACGGGCGTCTGCTCTCCGACCTGCCCGGACTCATCGGTGACGGACACGCCGCCGCCGCGTCGCGCCGGGAGCTGGATCAGGCCCGCCTCTCCTCCGTCTACAGCCTGGCCGCCTCGGTGCTGAGCAAGCTCGGCTCCTACGGGCAGGCCCGGCTCACCGCCGACCGCGCCCGCACCCGGGCCGAGGTGTCCGGCTCACCCCTCTCCTCCGCCGCAGCCGCCCGCGAGCTGGCGATCGTGCTGCGCCACCAGGACCGCGCCGAGGAAGCCCAGCGCCTCATGACGGCAGCCGCCTCCGGCGTCGAAGCGACAGGCCTGCGCACCGACGCGGCGGCAGCGGCGTACGCGCAGATGCTGTGCACCCTCGCCTACACCGCTGCCCGCGGCGGGCACCGCGCCGAGGCCCTGGCGATGACCGAGGAAGCCCGCCGCGCCGCCCGCCGACTGCCGCCGAGTGCACCGGCCGGCCGCCTGTTTCCCATCACGCCGGCCGCCGTCGACCTTTACGCCGTGGGCGTGCACTGGGCACTCGGCGACGCGGGCGCCGCCCTGGAAGCCGGGAAGGACCTACGGCCCGAACAGTTCCCCACGGCCGAGCGCAAGGCGCGGCCGGGTACCGACATGGCGCGGGCTTGGTGGGCGTGGCAACGCCCCGCGCAGACCGTCCAGGCGCTGCTTTCCGCATACCGTGCCAGCCCCGGGGAAGTCCGGGACCGGCCCGCCATCCGCAGCGTCGTCACCGAACTGGCAGAGCGACACCCGCGCGTTGCCGGGGTGAGGGAGTTGGAGACGGCTGTACGGCGTCAAGCGGTATGACAAGACAACGCCGAGGTTCGCACGTACGCTCGTAGCTCCTGGCTTGGCGACCAGTGCCGGGACGAAGCGCAGAGAACAAGACGCGGGGGGGGGGGGGCGGCCCCCGGCGCCGGGCGGCCCCCCCCCCCCCCCCCCGCACCACCCCCCCCCCCCCCCCCCCCTGCCC